>JASBTH010000043.1 GCA_030148525.1 Saprospiraceae bacterium
AACCCCCACACCTCAAACCTCAAACCTGATATCTCAAACCTGACCACATGGGATCCGACCAGATCGTTCTTATTAAATACGGTGGCAACGCCATGCGTGATGAAGCTATGCAGGAAGAAGTAGCCAAGCGTATTAAAGACCTGAAAGAGGCCGGCTTCCAACCGGTCCTGGTCCACGGTGGCGGCCCTTTCATCAAGCAGATGCTGGAACTGGCCGGCATCAAATCCGAATTCATTGATGGCCACCGCAAGACTACGGAAGAAGCCCTCCCCTTTATTGAAATGGCCCTGAAGGGGCAGGTAAACGGCCAGATGGTCCGCTTGCTAAACAAAACGAACGTGAAGGCGGTAGGACTATCCGGAAAGGACGGCCGCTTTATTACCGCCGAAAAGCGAGCACACGTCACCCGGGAAAACGGGCAGGAAGTACACCACGATCTGGGTCGCGTGGGCGATGTGGTAAAAGTCGACCCTGGCATCATCCACAGTCTGCTCGCTGGCGGCTACGTACCCGTTGTCACCTGTATTGCCTCCAGCGAAGAAGGCGACGACTACAACATCAATGGCGATATGCTGGCTGGCCACCTTGCCGGAGCACTCAACGCCTACCAGTACCTGGTGCTGACCGATGTGGATGGGCTGTACAAAGATATTAACGACCCCAAATCACTGATCCAAAAACTGACACTGGATGATGTGCCCGAATTATACGGGGACATTATTAAAGGCGGCATGATCCCAAAACTCGACAGTTGCCGGATTGCTCTGGCCGAAGGTGCCAAAACCGCCGCTATCATTAACGGTATGAAGCCCGGACGCATCGTTCAAGCCGCCAAAGGTGAAGACGTACCCGGGACTTTTATTACCAAATAAATCAAGCAACCAACCAACTATATGGACACCACTGCCACTAAAAGCAAAACCAACCAAGACCTACACCATATTGACCAGCAGTATTACCTGCCCACCTTCAGGCGCATGCCCCTCGCCTTCGAACGGGGAGAGGGCTCGCGCATCTGGGATGTGGAAGGCAAAGAATACATCGATGCCCTCGCCGGTATTGCCGTAAACAACCTGGGCCACTGTCACCCCAAGGTGGTGAAAGCGGTACAGGAACAGGCCGGACGCCTGATGCACATCTCCAACTTTTTCGTAAGTGAAGCCCAGGTAGCCTTATCCAAAGAGCTGGTAGAACGCTCGGGTCTCGACCGCGTCTTTTTCTCGAATAGTGGGGCCGAATCGGTAGAAGGTGCGATCAAGCTCGCCCGAAAATACGCCTACACAAAGGGGCGGGGCGGTGATATCATTTCCATGGAAAACTCCTTTCACGGACGTACGCTGGCTACCATTGCCACCGGTAAACCCAAAATGCAAAAGGGCTTTGGCCCTATGCCCAGCGGATTTCACCGCATCCCATTTAACGATATTGAGGCCGTAAGGAATGCGGTGACCGAAAATACGGCAGCTGTCGTGCTCGAACCGGTTCAGGGTGAAGGAGGCATTAACGTAGCCAAGCCTTGCTACCTCCGCGCCCTGCGCGAATTGTGCGACGAGCACGATATTGCTCTTATCTTCGACGAGATCCAATGCGGGGTTGCCCGTACCGGCGAGCTATTCGCCAAAGATCACTACGAGGTGCAGCCCGATATAATGACCCTGGCCAAAGGGCTCGGTAGCGGTTTGCCCGTAGGTGCTATACTTTGTAGTGAAAAAATTGCCGATGCCATCGATTTCGGTGATCACGGTACCACTTTCGGTGGTAACCCCATCGCCTGTGCTGCCGGTCTGGCGACTATCCGTACCATCGTAGAAGAAAACATCACACAACAAGCCAGCCGCAAGGGCTTTTGGCTAAAGAATATGCTGAACGATGCCCTGAATGGCCACCCGGCATTTAAAGAAATCCGTGGCTTAGGGCTGATGATCGGAGTAGAATTTTCCTTCGAAACCAAGCCGCTGGTGATGGAAATGATGAAGCGGGGCGTACTGGCCAACGCAACGGCCGGACACGTACTACGACTGGTACCTCCACTGGTGATCACCTACGATGAACTTCAGAAAGTGGTTGACGTTATGGTCGATTCGATCAAAGCCATTGGACACTAAGGACAACTAATAACTAAGAAAAAGCCAACTGGAATAAACCTGTTTATGAGTATTCAAGCAGCTATTATCGGAGCCACCGGTTACACCGGCTCCGAGCTGGTCCGCCTTTTGAAGGACCACCCCGAAGTAACCATCCAATCGATCACTTCCGAAAGCTATAAAGGGCAAGCCTTCTCTGACGTCCACCCCCAATTCCTCGGGATGGTCGACCAGACCCTGGTCAATGCTGAAGAGGCTTTGGCCAAAAAACCGGACGTGCTTTTCCTCGCACTGCCGCACGGTGTATCCATGAGCTACGTGAAGCAATTCGCCGATACAAAAGCCAAGATCATTGACCTCTCAGGCGACTTCCGGCTGAGTGCGCCCGACGTATACGAAGACTGGTACGGCAAAGAACACGTCTACCCCGAAGGTTTTGCGCAAGCTACCTACGGGTTACCAGAATTGCACAAGGAAGCAATCCGCTCCTCGGAATTGGTAGCCAATCCAGGTTGCTACCCGACCAGTGGTATTTTGGCCACAGCTCCACTAATGGCGTCCGGACTGATCGAGCCCAACCAGATCATCGTCGATGCCAAGTCGGGCATTACCGGAGCCGGCGCCAAAGCCAAAGACGGCAATATGTACTCCAACGTCAACGAAAACTTCAAGGCCTACAAACTAAAAAGTCACCGCCATACGGTAGAGATCGAAGAGCAGTTAACCGGTGTGTCTGACCACTCCGCCATTGTGCAATTTACACCGCACCTTCTTCCGATCGACCGGGGTATTCTGGCAACCGTATACACGCACCCCACGAGCAGTATTACGGACGATCAGCTCCAAAAAGTGTATCGCGACTACTATGCCGAACATCCATTTGTACGAATTCGTACATCAGTACCTAGTGTTAAAGATGTTCGTGGTTCCAATTTTTGCGATATTTATGTGACGTACGATGATCGCACTAACCGGATCATTACCCTGGCAGCCATCGACAACTTGGTGAAGGGGGCCGCCGGGCAGGCCATGCACAATATGAATTTGATGTTTGGCTTCCCCGAAACGCAAGGATTTACGGGAGCACCACTGCGTCCCTAAGATGCTATGCACCATTTCACCTATCTACCGTTTACCACACACCAATCAGATCAACCAACATGATCCAAAACTTGACAACTGTACGAGGAATCCGTTGCTGGGGTGCCCATATTGGCATCAAGTCCATGCGACGCGACCTGGCTATTATTTTTTCCGAAGTTCCCGCCAGTGCGGGAGCGGTTTTCACCCAAAACAAGGTGGTAGCTGAACCCATCAAGGTATCCCAAGCCAATATCGAAAATGGTAAAGCACAAGTTATCGTATGCAATGCCGGTAATGCCAACGCCTGTACCGGTCGCCAGGGGCTAGACGGAGCCAAAGCCATGGTCAACGCAACGGCTAAAAGCCTGAATATCGATCCGGAACTGGTCCTCGTAGCCTCTACCGGACTGATCGGCGAGCCCTTTCCCACTGACGATGTAGTGCAGGGCATCGAAACGAATGTTAAAAAGCTGGCCAGCGACGCCAAAGCAGGTTCTTTTGCCGCCAATGCCATACTGACCACCGATACTTTTGCCAAGGAGGGCTATCGCCATTTTACCCTCAATGGTAAGGATATTAATATGGCCGGCATTGCCAAAGGATCGGGTATGATACACCCCAATATGGCTACCATGCTCAGCTTTGTGGTCACCGATGCAGCCATTGAACCCAAGCTGTTGCAAAAATGCGTGAAGGAGTGTGCCGACGCTACCTTCAATATGATCACTGTGGATGGTGATACCTCCACCAACGATATGGTGGCCGTACTCGCCAATGGCCTTGCCGAAAACGAAGAAATTACCGACGAGAAGAGCAGCGAATACCAGGAATTCAAGCGCAACCTCAACGATATGTTTACGCACCTGGCCAAGCTGATTATATCCGACGGGGAGGGTGCTTCCAAATTCATTGAATATCGCGTTAAAGGCGCCAACTCGCGGGAAGATGCCCGCAAACTCGCCCGCGGCGTTTCCGATTCTACATTGGTGAAAGCAGCCATGTTCGGTCGCGATCCCAACTGGGGCCGCATCATTTGCGCCAGTGGTAACGTGGGGATTCCCTTCGATTACACCAAAACGGATCTATACATAGGCACCCGGGAGGAAATGTTCCTGGTATTGGAACAAGGTAAACCGGCCGATTTTAACCGGAACGCCCTGAAAAAGAAATTACGCGAATCTCATATCCACGTGGAACTGCGCCTGCACCAGGGCGAGGGTGAAGCCACCGCCTGGGGTACCGACCTGACCACAGATTACGTGATGTTCAATTCGGTCTATACGACGTAATGATAAAAGACCAAAGGGCACTGCATCCTGTTCAGGATCAACAAAAAAAGCCCCGGTGCCAAGTGCACCGGGGCTTTTTAGAGCGTGTTTGGAAAAAACAACTTATAACTTCTGAATCCGGTGAGCCCAAATAAGGTCGCCCTCCTTATCCACTACCTGTAAAACGTACAGTCCGGTAGGCACTTGAGACAAGTCTACCCGCTCGTTCAACGAGCGATCAGCGGAAACGGATCGCAACCAAAGGGCACGTCCCATTAAATCGCGTACAATAAGGCTCCCATCCAATGGTTGATCCACCTCCAGGCGAACAGTAAATTGCTCGTAGAATGGATTCGGTGCCACCTTAGCACGCATGACTGATGTACTTACCTGAGGGCGATATGAAGTACCGGCTGTTGCCGACTTTTGCGGGGAGAGGTCACCTACCCCCAGGCCTCCCTGATCACCGGAAATGGTGGCCGCGAAAACAGCATCACTTCCGTAAGTACCGGCAGTGGTTGTGTGAACAGAAACCTGACCTTCCGAATCGGATCGTAAAGCCCCCGGCGTTGACAATACCCGTAAATCACTAATCGAAGAGCCACTGGTATTAAACCAAGACCATCCGTTTAGCTCGGAATTGGTGTAATACAGAGCAACCTCCAACATAGCCTCTCCATTCGGTATGGAGGGATCCAACCGCAGGGTTTTGCGAATGATAGACCCGTTCTCCCAGGAGTTATCGGCATTAGCACCGGCACGATCGACCCATACCCGGGTGCAGCCAAAGTCGTGGTCACTCAAATTTTGAATACGGGCCATAACACCACCCGTACCGGGATCGTAGAAAAAGACTGTTTGCCCAGCTCCGAGGTAGACTTCGGCTGGATTACTGCTATTTGAAACGGACTGGACGTGGGCGTCCCGCTGAGACGGCGTTTGTTCATCATCCTGTATGGTAAGGGTTGCCAAAGACCGGGTTGCCAGCACACCTGCCTGACCATTTGTAATTGAAACGGCAAGTTCCAGGAGTTCCGCGTTTTCTACATCGGCATCATCATAGATGCGGATCTGGAACGCTCCCTGGTTGGTGACATTATTAAAGGTCACTTCGTCCATAAGCACTTCGTAATCGCCCTTGGGGCCGGTTGTTCCATCACCACTTACGGTCAGGGCAGCAGCGATTGATTCTCCGGGGAAAGGCGTGATCGCTACCGGAATGGATACATCCTGGTAGGTTCGGCATCCATCAGAGGTAGCTGTGGTTCCGGTTCCTTCGTTCACGGTCAGGGCCGTTTCATCCAGGTATACCTTAGGTAACGCACATGGGTCATAGGCACCGGCCAGTGTGCGAATGCTTCCCTGACCGATGGGGTCGAGCCAGTGCAATAACTCTCGGTTTTCAGGTACATCCTTTACCAATGCATCCTGCGTGTCCCAAGAGTAGGACAACTTGCCGTACTTACCCAGATCATTTGCCGGATCGTCACAATTTAAACTGGAGCCGCCAAACAACTGGCCGATGATCAATCCATTTTCCCGGAAGAGTGGTGACCCCGACGATCCTCCCTCCGTTACGGAGTGGCCATTTTCGGTGGCATCCCAAAACAGATCCCAGAAGAAGCCATTATCCACTGGCACCTGACTATGCGTAGATATCTTCTTGTCGTCGCCCGCGGGGTGGTGAATACCAACGCCCGTTTCACCGGGATCGCCCGTGGCGTCCCAACCATTGAAGTACACATCGTAGCGATCGCGAGGATTTTCGGCCAGTCGGATCAGGGCAAAATCCGAGCTGGTCAGAGTATATTGTTGGGTAGCCAGGGCATTGGCCACTACCGTTCCTCCCTGCGTCGTTTGTTCTGGGAGCGGCCCCACACCATCGCAAGTGGCAAACTCGTAGTTCCAATAAAAGATGTAACCACTAACATCGGGATTAAAAACGGCATCTTGCTTAATACCTCCGTCGAGGCAGTGATTGGCTGTGAGGAAATAGGGCGTACAGTCGTTCGCCGTATTATTCACCAGCGAGCCACTGCACAGGAACAGACCATCCATAATGATGCGGGCTACACCCTTCTTTTCGTCTTGCCAGTTGTCGCCTTCGGGGCAATTCACATTGACCTGGCAGGGACCTGCCCTTAAATCGATAGTGGTCCCATCCAGGTTTCGGTAGCCGTGAGCTACCTGCGATAACTGGATGCGGCTGTCGCCCGCAACGGAAGCTGGCTCGTAGTATTCCAGGGTAGCTACGTCACCGTTGACCAGGGCCGTAGCGAATTTCCGGTTCGGGCGGTTGTTTTCCGAGGTGTAGGCACCCAGGATCTGACTTTGATCCTCATTGTAGATATAAAGTTCACCACCCGGTGGAATGTAAAAATCATCGTACAGAAAGTTGATATTCAGTGCTCCCGGACATAAAATTCGGAGGCGCCAGACACGATCTCCGTTCGGAAGTGTTTCCCAACGACCACTATTCTGCAGATTGTAAGTCACTTCGAATCCATAGGCAAATCGCAGTGGTGAGTTGGAGGCCAGCAATTGTTGATCCTCGAGTAGGAGAGCCGATACATCAACGTCCGGCATTTCAAGGCTAGATACAATATTTGATAAATCGTTGCCATCCATGCTGGGTGGTAATCCTCCGGAGCTGAACTGGGCACATACTAAAGCCGGACTCCCCGTTAAGAGAAGGAGTAGGTATATTATACGTCTCATGTTTAATATTTGAATATTGAAAGGAAAAGTAGGGCCGACTAAAAGCCGGCCCTGTAGTGAGCACCAATAAGGCTTACAAACTTTACGAGTCTGTCTACTGGCGTACTACCAGTTTTTGAGTTTGCACCGACTGGCCATTCTCAGCCTGGATCAGATACATTCCTTCCGCAAGATCAGATACATTCAATCGAATGGATCCTGCTCCATAATCAACACCTTGACTGAATTGCTGCACGGTGCGACCGTCCATGGTCATCACCCGGATGTTGAGATTACCTTCCACCTGACCCGTGAAAAACAAGGTCACCTGGTCAGTGGCAGGGTTTGGCATTGCTTCAAAGCCAAAACCTGTTCCGGTAACAACTCCCTGCTCAACGCGATTGATGGTAGTCGCCTGGGAAGGATTCGTCGCTTGAGTAGGATTTTTGGCGGAAGCCAGGGTAGCTCCATTAGCCAGTACCAAAATTTCATCTATTTCCTGCCCGCCAACTTTGCCATTAGCTTGTGTGAAGGTGATGGTATTTGTTACGAAAGCCGGATCCGTAACCAATTCCATATCATCAATATACCAGCCTTCCTGACCGGTGGCCACATCGGAGGCAAAGCGGAAACGCAATTGTACATCTTGTCCGGCAAGAGGCGACAGATCGGCCAGGGTGTGGATAAAGCCGTCGCTCTGTCCACCAAAAGCAAAGCCGTTGATGAGGGTATTATTTACCGCGTTGATCAGGTCGTTATATCCATTCGACACGATCAGTGATCCGCCGTCGTTCCAGGTTACGCCCCCATCAGTAGAAAATTCTAATACCCCTCCGTCGAAGGTTTTCTCCGTATTGAAACGGTGTGCGAAACGCAGGTGTAAGCCCTCTTCAACGGAAACTGAATTGGCAAGGGTGAGTGTCTGATTACTGAAGTTGTCGGGATCAACCGCAAAGAAGCTATATTCCCCGCTGAAGGCATCGGTATTACTCCAGGTGAAGGCGTTTACTCCTACATTCGTTTCCCAATTGAACGGTCCGTTTTCCAAATCGTCCCGGAAAACCATTTGGGCGGCACTGCCTACATTCAAAGCAACGGTAACCGTTATCGTATGTGTAGTATTCGGACCGACACTCAAGTTTTTGAACTTCAGTTCGTTGCCTTTACGTTTTACACGCTGGCTAGAGCTGACAAAGGACAGACCATCAGGCAAGGTATTCTCAATAGTAATGCCCGAGATACCCTCAGAGCTATTATTTATCAGGTTGATATCGAACGAAAGGTTCTCACCATCAACTGCCAGGCCCGGAGTGGTGGTTTCAATTTGAATGACCGGCTTGCAAAAAGCAGGTGGCATATCGAAGGCTTCCACTTCGTCACCCCGGGCGTTCGTACCTGATTCGGCACTGAAACCGAGACCACGGCGGGCAAAGGCCTCCCACAAGAGACACAGGTTTTCGCCATTATTGTTGATTTGGTCGGCCATCAGGATGGCATCGCGCATTTCGACAAAAGTGGGTGAGCACGGTTGTAATTTCAATCCGTCTGTAACCAATTGCAAGGCGATATTATTTCCACCGTTGCCATTGGCAATATCCTCATCGTATCCGTATTTATCGATGAGCGCCCAAGTCAGGTCATTCAGCATCGTACACCAGATGAATCCGACGCCGTGGGGAACGGATATTTCCGAGTTATCTATGTCTCCGTAGGTATAATCGTTGACAGCAAAGTCAGTACTGTATTTAGCCGGGCGAATACCACCCCCATCGGTTCCTTCCGCCAGTACGTAGGTGCCAATCCCGCGTCCGTTCAGTCGTTGGGCGTCCAAATCATTTGGATCCATTGTCAGTAGCAGGCCGAAGTAATCGCTCCACCCTTCGCCACCTTGCTCATCACCGCCCAGGCAGGTAGCATTGGGTCCACCAGTCAGGCGGGTGGAAATTCCGTGACCATATTCATGTACGATAACACCATTATCGAGGTCACCATCAATGAGGGGAATGGCCGTATTCCATAAAAACATCTGCATGCGGCCGGGCAGGCCATCGGGCAGGGTCAGGAAGTTGGCATTATTTACGCCTGACCCGTCCTGGGCTTCCGCCAAAACAGCATCCATTCCGGAGCCCCCGCGATTCAGGTTGTTCCACTGAAAATTACCGGAGGGTTCGGTGAATCCGTAGTTGTAAAAGATATCGTGAATCAGGTTATTCCAGTAAAAGAGGTTGGTTACAGCAGCATCCTTATACAGGGTAGGATTTTGAGTAAAATCGATGGGGAAATCAAAAACCAGGGGACTTGTTCCAATCAGTGGTACTCCGCCGGCCGTTGGAATACCTACACTACCGGGGGTCGGATCCACATAGGAATAGGTATTATTACCCCGCGTAATGGTATACTCGGTGATGCCATCGTTGTGCCAGCCAAGGGGAGAAGCTATCGGGTCACCACCGGTTTTAACCAGGGTACGCTCTCCGAATGTAGGTGCCTCAATGGGATAATCGTACACCCGGTAGAAGTTTTCTTGCCGGTTAGCCGTGGCAGTAAGGCCCAGATCGTATTCCTGAGCTCGTGGAATCATGGGCGCATGGGTATGCTCGTGACCACCATCCGCATCTCCGGTCAGGTGATCGAAGGTACAGGTAATCACGCGATCAACGCGATCCAGGACTACACCCGAACCGGCATCCACCGCGACTTCCCAGTAATGGCTTTGATCAAGGGTGTATATGCCGGCAACCCAACTCAGTTGCAATTGGCCGCTGTTATCAGGTTGAAAGTATTGTGAAACAGTGATGTCCATAGAAGCTAATGCTCCGGCAGCAAAGGTTACTGATTGTCCGTTCTGTTCAATAATGTTGGTCAGAGCTCCCGAAATGCCTACTTCCTGCAGGGCAACTTCCAGTGCATCACCTGCGGATAGAGAAGCTGACGTATTTCCGATCTGGTTTTGCAGATCGGCCACAAAGCTGGAACCGATGGTCAGCAATTCGCCATTACTATCAAGGTGAAGACCCATCACGGCATTGCGGATAGGAATACCCGAATACTGCTGGTGTAGGTAAATGTGAGTAACACCATTGTGGTTGTCGGTGTATTGGGTCTCCACTGTGTAGTCGCTTACATCATTCCCGGTCAGTCCGGCACGGGAACTATAGGTAGAGAGTAGATCAGAAACGGGTGGAATCGTAGCCGGCTGAGCCCCGCTCAGCAGAGGTAGAACGCCCACCAGAACTACCAAAACATAATTGCGTAAAAGTTGCATAATACGATGGTTGATTAATGTGTTAATTTGATTATGCCTACAATTTGCCTGGAATCCTTTGTAAAATGCCTCCGGACTGATCTGAGGCGACATACCCGTACAAAAAGTACATTTCAGTTCGAGGCAGGTAAACCTAAAATGGATAAGAGGGAAAGGCAACCAACCCTCCTTAAACACCTGAACACCATACACTTACAACCTTTTACAAGGTAGTGTAAGGCCATCCGTAAGGCGTACCGAATGCCTGGTTTCGTGCGTATTGGGGTAAAATTTCCCGAAAAAATCCGCCCATTAATGCGTGCAAAAAACGATTTTGGGATTTAATTCCGATCCATGGTTATCCGTCCGTTGCATGCTCGCCTGGCCTTGATGATGTTCCTGCAGTTCTTTGTGCTGGGAGCTTGGTTGGTAACGACGGGCACCTATCTGTTGGAGACATTATCCTTCACGGGTAACCAAGTGGGCTTGGTCTACGCCGGTACGGCCATTGGAGCTATCGTTTCGCCTTTTATCTCTGGCCTGATCGCCGATCGCTACGTAGCTCTGGAAAAGTTTATGGCTATCCTGCATGGCCTGAGTGCCATCACTATGTTTATTCTGGCGCAGGTAGTGACATTCACCTGGTTTTATCCGTTGGTGATCCTTTATTTAGTTTTGCACATGCCCACTATGGGACTTTCCACAGCCATGTGCTTCCACCATATTGAAGACCCCAATACGCATTTCCCGCGGGTGCGGGCCTGGGGAACTCTGGGCTTTGTGGTAGCCGGCCTGTTCGTCGGTTTTTTGGGACTGGAGGAGCTGGTCACGCCCCTGTATATTTCGGCTACGGCCTCGGTGATTTACGCGCTTTACTGCCTGACACTTCCGCATACACCTCCATCGGAGGAAGCCAAGCAACGGAGTATCGCCCAACTGATTGGTCTGGAGGCCTTTGGTCTGATGAAACGCCGTTCCTTTGCCATCCTGATGCTCGCTCTGACACTCATCTGCGTACCATCCGCTTTTTACTACAGCTTTGTGAATCCCTACCTCAATGAGATCGGGATCCAGAATGCAGCGGGAAAAATGACGATGGGGCAAATGTCGGAGATATTTTTCATGCTAACCCTACCCTTTTTTCTGCGTCGGATGCGGCTGCGGTACGTGATGTTTATTGGATTACTGGCGTGGGGGCTTCGCTACCTTTTGTTTGGCTTTGGCCAGTACGAAGGACAGGCTTGGATGCTGTACGCAGGCATACTGCTGCACGGTATCGCTTTTTGCTTCACCGCTCTGACCGGGCAGATCTACGTGGACCGGGTAGCTCCCAAACACCTGCGTAGTACCGCCCAGGGTTTTGTCTCGTTTATTACGCTTGGTTTTGGAGCCTTCTTCGGATCCTGGCTGGCCGGCTGGATCGTCGATGTCCATACGCTGACCTCCGGCCAGCACGAGTGGTTGTCGATTTGGAAAATCCCCGCCTGGGTGGGTATTGGTACAGCCTTCCTTTTTCTGTTGATGTTCCGGCGCAAGATGGAGGCCGAGGCCTAGGTGCCTGATCCTCCGGATCGGGCTGAGCCGGTGGCAGGCGGACACCGGGCGGGCGTACCTGACGGTCACTATCGATCGTTTTGTCAACTTAAGTTGAAGGGCAAGAAGCGTCTTGTGCGACGCATTTGCCACCAAATTTTCCCTATCTTCCACCAAGAAAATCGACAAATTCCTCCTCATGAAAAGATGGTTATACGTACTGCTGGGACTTCTGTTGATTTTGGTTTTAGGTGCCTGGTATGTTTATCCCCGCCTGCCGATAATCACCGGTTACGCTGCTAAGATGACCTGCTCCTGCTACTTCGTGGCAGACCGGGATCTGGAATCCATTCAGCAGGAAGATCTTAACTTCTCGTTAGTCGCCCAAGCAAGCGTTTCCGTCAATGAGGAAGACCAATCAGCTTCGGCAACGGTGTCGGGGCTGGCCCGGCAAACAGCCATTTACCGACCGGGGCTGGGCTGTACACTGATTCCCAATGGGTTTGCACGCGATATTCTGGCAGGGCCAGAATCACTGGAAATCCCTGCCGAGCCCGCTCAGCCAGATACGGTTCCCTGGCCCATGGGACAGCAATTAGCGGATACCCTGCCCGATGGTATTCAGGCCGATGCCCTGGCCTACACCGTCAAACAACATTTCGACCAGGGTGAGGAAGACGACAAACACACCCGCGCCATACTGGTCGTTTATAAGGATCAACTGGTGGCCGAAGAATACGCACCTGGGTTCGATTCCAAAACCCCCATCCTTGGCTGGTCCATGACCAAAAGCATCACCAACGCCCTGGTGGGCATCCGGCATAGCCAGGGGTACCTGCCGCTTTACGAACCCCTCGACATACCAGAATGGCAGGATGATGAACGCCAGAATATCACCCTGCATCACCTGATGCAAATGAGTAGCGGTCTGGCATGGGAAGAAGTATACAGTGACATTGCCGACGCCACCAAAATGCTGTACCAGGAACCGGATTTCGCGGAATACGCCGGCCAATCCATAATGGGAAGTGTCCCCGATTCCGTATGGTCCTATTCGTCGGGAACGACCAATCTTATTTCCGGCATTCTCCGTGCAACCTTTCAGGACGATTCCGACTACTGGTCTTTTCCCCGTCGTGTCCTGTTTAACCGGATCGGTATGCGAACGGCCGTCATGGAACCCGATTTTAGTGGTACGTACGTAGGTTCCTCCTATTGCTTTGCCAGTCCGAGAGACTGGGCCCGCTTCGGCCTCCTGTATCTGCATGACGGCTTGTGGATGGGCGAGCGCATTTTGCCGGAAGGCTGGGTCGACTACTCCACCGAACCCGCCCGACAGTCGGAAGGTCAGTACGGTGCACAAATATGGCTAAACGAAGGTGGTGAATTGCCCGCTGCGCCCCGCGATATGTTTTCCTTCAACGGTTTCCAGGGACAGCGGGTATTTGTTTTGCCAAGTCATGATCTGGTCATTGTTCGCATGGGATTATCGGCCGACGGAACCTTCGACTTCAATGCTATGGTCCGGGATATTCTCGCCGAGATCCCACCTGTACAATAATGCATCTCCGGGTGGTTTGAGCTTGTCCTTATTTGAAAAATACTGGTATGAAACTACGTTCCTTTTTCCTATTGTACGCCACATTCCTTTTGCTCCAGGGGTGTGGGATTTTTCGCCCCGGCGCACCCGACCTGCCTCCCCTCGACCAGCCTACCTTCTTGAAACTATACGCCGACTTTAAACCCGAAGGATTGGCTATCAGGATCATCAACCAATTACCCGTGGAGCGTTACGTAATTTTACGCTCGACCGATGAAGCCTGGCAGACAAAGTTTGCAGCATATAACCCTATCCAGTTATCGGCCCATAGTGAGGTCTCTCTTCCCACCTTTGCCCTGACCACTGATACAGACACCAGTGCGTTAGAATCGTCTATACGTGGCAGCAGCTTCCTGGGTAACCCAACAACCGTAAATCCAGACACTCAATACTTGTACACCTTGCCAGTCCCGCGCGGTTCGAATTACCGCATTTTACAAGGCTACAACGGCAGTTTTTCCCATTACCGGGATTACAATAGATACGCCATCGACTTTGCCATGCCGGTAGGAGACACCATCTACTCAGTGCGGGACGGGGAGGTAGGATATTTATTTGAGGACAGCGACATAGGCGGAAACCACGAAGCCTACCTGAATTATTCGAACACCATCATGATCGTTCACGAGGACGGCACGGTCGCCCAGTATTCGCATTTACAAAAAGATGGCGTGCTGGTCGAACTCGGGCAACAGGTGCGGGCCGGGCAGCCCATCGGTATTTCCGGTGAGACAGGATTCGTGAGTGGCGCTCATTTGCACTTTAACCTCATGAAGCCCACACCCAGCGAGCTGGTATCCATACCCCTCAACTTCGAACAACATCCGGGGGAAACGCTTATAAAAAACAAGGTAGTCAGACATTAAAATATCAACCATTTCAGGCGGATTGTAAACATACACCTTCGTCTGCTACCTTGTAAAATTGTATACTTGTTATGGCAAGTATTATTTTCCTTTTGGAAAAAACCACAGGCAACCACTGATCCTTTACTAATTTTTATAGACCGAATTGCTTCCAAGTTGAAGCCATCGCACGAAAAACGTAATACCAATGAACCGTATCATTCTCCTCTCCACCATTGTTTGCTCGGTATTTCTGACCTCCTGCGTCAGTAAAAAAGAATACCTGGCTCTACAAGGCAATTACGACGATCTGCAAAGTCAATTGAGCAGTTCACAACAAGACTTGGCCGAATGCAATGCGAATGTTGCCGGCCTGCAGCAACAAATCGCCAGCCGCGACGGCACTATCCAGCAGAAAAATAGCGAAATCGATGCGCTCAACAATAAAAATGAGCTGCTGGAACGCGAACTGGAATTCCAAAAGCAAAATAATACCAACCTGCTTTCCCGGATGGAAGAGCTGTCCATCCTCAGCAAGCAGGAAGCCGAAAATGTGCGCGAGACGCTCCAATCCCTCAACAAACAGAATGAATACATCCGGGACCTGAATAAGTCAATCCAGCAGAAGGACTCTATTAACTTAGCGCTGGTGATGAACCTGAAGCGCTCACTGGATAATATTAATGACGAAGACATTCAGATCGAAGTGAAAAAGGGCGTCGTATATGTCTCCATTTCCGACAAACTGCTCTTCCGCTCCGGAAGTGCCGAAGTGAGTCAAAGCGCACTGAATGTATTAAGTAAAGTGGCCCGGGTTATTAACGACCACAGCGATATTGAGGTAATGGTGGAAGGTCATACAGATAATGTGCCCATCAAAACCAACTGCCTGGAAGACAACTGGGACCTGAGCGTAAAACGGGCTACCTCCATCGTACGCCTGCTGCAATGGCGCTACAATGTCGACCCGGCACGCATGGTCGCCGCCGGACGTTCTGAATTCCTGCCGAAAACCACCAACGAAACGCAGGCAGGGCGATCTGAAAACCGCCGCACGGAGATTATTATCGTTCCGCAACTAGATCAATTTTTCAGCTTGCTAAATGCCCCCGAAGCCAATACGGGTGGCAATTAAGCTGCATTTATACCGACTTAAAGTGGTTTTGAGTGTACTGAGTACTGCCCCCCCCAAAACCACTTCGGGTCGAGTATCTACTCGCGTGAAAAGGCAGGGATATACCCATACCTTTTCGGAAGCGGAGCATAGAAACGGGTTTAGGCATCCAATTTCAGTAATGCCTAAACCCGTTTCTTTTTGCCGAAAGGCACCAAAAGCTATCCGGCTACGGAAACCTGCTGTTGGATGTGATCAGCCACCCTTTGCGAATCGGTAAAAATCGTTCCGAGTATGCCCCCCAGTTTATAATTATCGAAGCCCACAAAATAAAGGCCATCGTGGACACCTTTGCCAATGGGAGCTTTGGGTACTCCATGTTTGTCGAACAATTGATCCGTATTTTCCAGAAAGTCTTCCACCTTAGCGCGGTAGCCGGTAGCTAACAAGACCGAATCGATCCGATAACTACTCCCATCCGTACAGGCTACTCCCTCAGCAGTGAAATGATCAACATCCGGAACGATCTTTATCGCACCCTCCTTGATCTTGGCTACGGTGCCAAGGTCGATGACCGGTGTCTTTCCCGTTTCGCGCAACTGCCTGGCCGGAGACATGGTAGCCGTTTCCAGTCCATAGCGCGATAAATTTCCAACGACCAGCTTTCGGATTTGTGTTCCCAGCCAGTCGCCCAGACCAAAGGGAAACTTGGCTAGTGTCCTGGCCGTGAGCTGCGTAGGGCGACCGTTAATGTCGCGGGGAACGATATTTACCGGACTGCGGACTGACAGATATACCTCTACTTCGTGTTCGGCAAGGTCCAGCGCTACTTCAGCGCCGGTATTTCCCATGCCAATGATTAGTACCCGTTTATTCAGGTAAGGTTGTGGATTTTTGTATACACGGCTGTGTTCGATGGTACCACCGAATTCATCCTGGCCCGGCCAGACGGGCCAATAGGGAACCCGATTGACACCGGTTGCGATAATGACGCGCTCGGCCTGAAAGGTCATGCCCTTATCCGTCGTGACCATCCAGAAATTACCAGATTTCTGCACCGCGGTTACTTCCTGATTGAAGTGCGGGTTAATATCGAAGTGTCGGGCGTACTGTTCACAATATTCAGCAAACTGCTGGCGCGGTACGTACTGAGGATAGTCATCGGGGAAGGGCAGGTGTGGTAAATGCGATAATTCCTTTACGGTGTGCAAACACAAACGATCGTAGTGATTGTGCCACGACCAGGCGAATTTGTCCGTTTGCTCTACCATCTCAAATGATAGTCCACGGTGGCGCAATTGCCCCGCCACAGCAAGTCCGGCCGGTCCGGCTCCGATAATGAGATTGTCGACAGTTGTCATGCGTTGAGTTTTTTTCCAATAATAGCCGCAGCGGCTACGCGGGCGCTAATAATACATCCGCCGAGGAAGGTACCTTCCAGGGAGCGATGTCCATGCATACCACCGCCTCCGAAACCGGCCGCTTCACCTACGGCATATAGTCCGGGAATGGGATTCTGTTCACCCCCCGCATCCGGCTGGGATAGCACCTGGCTATCGAGGTTAGTTTGGATCCCACCCAGCGATTTTCGGGACAGGATAAATTCGCGTATAGCAATCAGGGGTCGCGCCCTGGGGTCGTCGATCTTCTGAAATTTACAGGTGCGACTCCGGTCTCCCCGGTAGCGTCGAGCGTGGGCGATACGCCGTAACTGCTCATCATTGAACAAGGCCGGTCCCCGATCGATGTGGGCGTCGTACTGGCTGATTGCATCGCGGACCAGCTCTCCTTCCACCTTATTTTCGCCCGTAAGGGCATTCATCTTTTCCACTAATTCGTCTACCGACTGGGCGACGACAATGTCTTCGCAACGGTCGATGACCTTATCAACGAGCTTAGTGTTTCCGGTGACCAGGGTCTGATAGACGAAGGCCAAGAATTTTTTATTCCGGATATGGTCATTGTGTTCGGAGCCGGAGATAGCGAATTCTTTTTTGGCGATGGTGTAGTTGAGTACCTGCCAGGAATACTTCACGGGCTCCTGGCAAATGCGTTCGACCAGGTAGCGGGTATCGTAGGCGGTGACCAGGGGCATAGGGCCCATGCGTTCGCCGCGGTAATTAAGCCAGAGGGCACTTTTACAAGGTACCAGACTGAGTCCGTGATCAGCTTTGCGGGGTTGATAATGGCGAATGCCCGCGGCGTAATTCCACTGTTTATCGAGATTTACCACATTGCCATTGACCTGCCGGGTAGCATCGTGCAAATCCCCCAGGGCGTAGGGGTGGGCACCGTTGAGGATGGTTTCAGGCGGGTCGCCCCAGGTTTTGTACCAGTTGGCTTTTACCCGCTCGATATTTCCATTGATGCCGCCCGTGGCCACAATGGTTTGTCCGGCGGACACGGTGAATTCAGCACCCGTATTTTCGTAGGTGCCGCGAACGCCAGTTACCTGTTGGTTAGTGAGGAGGAGTTCCCGGACCCGGGCCTGAAAGATCAGCTGAAGCTTATTGGCAGAGGGATGGTTGAGAAGTTGGTTGATGAGGTCCTGCATTAGTCCCCAGCCCGTTCCCCAGATCATATGGAAACGGGGCACGGAATTTCCCGGTTTGAGCAAGCCCCGTTCGGTCCAATTGACAACCGGAAAAAACGAAAAGCCCTTTTTTTTGAGCCAATGGTAACTGTGGGGAGTGCAGAGGTGGACGTACTGATCGGCCCATTTTCGGCCCCAGATTTCGTCATCGGTAAATTCGGCATAGGAATACCAGTCGCCCAGTGCCAGTTCGACGGAATCTCGAATACCACTGCGACGTTGCTCTTTGGTACCGACGAAAAACATACCTCCGAAGGCCCATTTAGCTAAGCCGCCAAAATTATCTTGGGTGTCGCGATCGACAATGGTAACGGTCTGGCCAGCGTCGAGCAGGTCCAGTGCCGCAGTAATCCCCGCAATACCTCCGCCCACAATGAGTACGTCGGTACGATGTTCCGATGTTGCCATATGTGCCTGTTGATATCTTCCCGTTCCGCGAAATAGCGGGCGAGGAAAGAAGGTTATGTATTCCAAGCCTTACAGCTGGATACATCTAAAAATAGGCAAAATTCAGGGACAACTTAGGTGTGGGCGGGCAGGTATGGGGAATGCGCTTATTCTTCGCGCAGGAGCTCGTTGCTGTACACCGCTTTTTGGATTTCATTGCGGCGCTCCACGGATGGTTTGGTATAGTGGCGGCGTCGACGCAACTCACGGTGCATACCGATGTTTCGGTGTTTGCGTTTGTAGCGTTTTAGTGCGCGTTCGATGGATTCTCCATCTTTGACATTGATAATAATCATATATAAATATAAAATAGTGAAAAAAAGAATCGGCCGACAGCAGATTCTGTCGGCCGATATTTTTGTGTCTAATTGGTATTGAGTCGTCTACCAGCGATCACGGCCACCGCCGTATCCACCGCCACCGTAACCACCTCCGCGATTACCGCCGCCGTATCCGCCTCCGCGGTTTCCACCGCCAAAGCCACCGCCGCGGTTTTCAGAGCGTGGGCGTGCTTTTTTGACAACAATCGTACGACCGTCGAGGTCGGACTCATTCAAGGCTTCGATAGCAGCGTAAGCCTCGTCATCATTGTCCATTTCAACAAAGCCGAACCCTTTAGAACGACCGGTTTCCCGGTCCATAATAACTTTAGCGGAAGATACCATGCCGAATTCTTCAAATGCGGCTTGCAGGCCTTCGCTGGTCGTGTCGTAGTTCAGCCTAGCAACAAAAATGTTCATAACAAAAAAATTAAAGTACTTACCCACACGACGTGGGCTGGTTGAAAAAAATTAGCACACAATTCGCCAGGACTAACCCGGTGCCTGCATGCACCTAGTACGAATGCGAACACCAGCCTTAAATACTCGGAAATCAGTAGAGAGTAGAACTATTGAACAGAGATCTAAGTGGGGACCATTCATCTATGGTTAGCCCAAAGATACGGCTATTCTGCGATTGATGCAATATGGGCAGTCGGGACTTTAGGGACTTGGGAGACCGAAGCGATTCGCCTGGGCTGAGCTGCTTTGGTTTTTCATGGCTGCAATGTCTCTGCTCTTTATTGCGTAGTGCGTGGAGCGTAGGGACCGGAAGTGGCTGAAGTGAACGAAGCAAACTCATCAGCCGGATTTTCGCGGTGGTAAGAAATAACACTATGCATGACAGAAACTACCAATATGATTTGCAAAAAACATAGAAAACCGAAGAGAATTGAGAGACTCAGAGCTTACATAGCTTCTGTACCTGGTCG
>JASBTH010000060.1 GCA_030148525.1 Saprospiraceae bacterium
ACGGAGTATTTTGGATAGCCTTCCGGCAAAAGCGCAAACACACTTTCGAAATAGTGCTTCTCGTAGATGGCACTGGGATTCATGCCTTCCTCGTAAGCAATGGCCTTCAGCACCACATCATCGCTGATGGTGAAGGGCCCATCGTAACGCATAGCCGACCGGTCCGGATCGCGTCCGTCCAGGGTGTAGTAAATGGTAGCGTCCGGACTGGCACTGGTTAATTCGACCTCTTTTTGGCCGGAAAAGAGTGCTTGCTCCTGCACATCATAGGGAGCTGGCGTACCCACCACCGGGATAAGGGGGGCGGCCGTGTCATCAAAATCGCCCAGGCTGGTCGCTTCCGGGCTGCTCCCCCATTCCTTATTCGGTCTGGGTCCCATCACAAACTCAAGCGTTCCGCCGGCCATAATGGCCTCGTAGGGCAGGTAATTTTTGGCGTAAGCCGAACCGTTAAGGGAAACGGATTGGACATACTTATTCACCTCGGACACATTGGTACCGAGGATGGTAAACGTCTTGCCGTTTTCCAGGTGCATATCGGCGCGTGGATGCAGGGGAGCTCCCAGTTGAAAAACACCATCGCCGGGTGCCACCTGATACATCCCCAGCGAACTGAGCAGGTACCAGGCCGACATTTGTCCCAGGTCTTCATTATTGATAAAGCCCTCCTCCGGATTATCCTGGTACATGGTGGTCATGACTTCGCGCACGTACTCCTGGGTGCGCCAGGGCTGACCAATATAGTTGAACAGATAGGGCATGTGGTGTCCGGGTTCATCGCCGTGCCCGTATTTCCCGATGAATCCGGAAATATCGACGTGTTGATGCCCTTCGACCGGCGACTCATTCGTAAATACTTGGTTGAGCCATTCAGTGTAGGCTTCACGTCCGCCGTGCAACTGTATGATGCCCTTCATATCGTGGGGCGTATAGGCGGAATAGGCCCATATGTTTCCGGAGATATAATGGCCCTTCATACTGTTCCATTTGGAGGTGTCCAGTTGTAGGAGATCACCCTGGCTGGTGCGGGGCAGCAGGTAATCGTAAGCCGGGTCAAAGAGGTTGCGGTAGCCAATGGCCCGACGGTCAAATAATTTGACATCTTCGGTTTTGCCCAGCTTTTCCGCCACCCGGGCAATGGTCCAGTCACTGTAGTTTTGTTCGGTGGTTTTGGAGACGGAGGCGCCCGTTTCGGCGGTCACGTAACCGTATTTCAGGTATTCATCCATTCCGCTCACGTCGCTGACCGAACTGTGCTTAGTGGGATCAAATGCCGCGTAACGGATGGCCTGATAGGCTGCTTCCTCATTGATGCCAGGGACATTCTTGAGGACTGCATCGGAGATAGGCGACACTGCACTGTAACCGATCATACAACGATTATCGTATCCCAGGCATTCCCAGCTGGGCAGGCCCACTTTGGCCTCGGTTACCCGCGACGACAGGCTGTTCACGAATTCCGCTGTCTTCTCCTGTTCAATGATCGTAAAGAGGGGATGCAAGGCGCGATAGGTATCCCAGGTCGAAAAGTTGCTGTATTGCGGAATATCCGACTGATACACCTCACCCTCCACGTAGTACTGACCGTCCACATCCGAGATCAGATTGGGCGAGATAAACGCATGGTACATACCCGTGTAGAAAATCCGCTTTTGTTTATCAGTAGCACCATAGAGGTCAATGGTACTGAGTTTTTCACTCCAGGAGTTACGGGCTTGCTGGTGCGCTTCCGCAAAAGTCTCTGCAGCTTCCGCCGCAAAATTGGCCTTGGCACCTTCGGTTGACACACTGGATAATGCCAGGCGAACCAGTACCGAATCACCTGGATTCAGGTCGAAACCAAGCTGTGCCATGAGGTCCTTTTGAGCCCCCGCGCTACCCGCCATCGGCTCTCCTGCCGAGCTCAACCGGAAGGAGGAAATGGGCTTGGAAAACTGCGCGTAAAAATACATGGTCCGCTCCCCGGCCGACCAGCCCTCACAGTATTTATAGCCCTGGATCTCCGTGGGCGACAACTGCTCGATGCCCGCTTCCAGGATGTTTTCGTTAATGCTATGGGTGGGGTCGATCATGATATAGGCCGGTCCGTCGCCACCAAAGGTGTATTTATGATACCCCATTCGCCGACCCGCAGTAAGCTCTGCCCGAATATCCTCATCGGAAAAGTGTACTGAATAGTAACCGGCTGATGCAGATTCTGCATCGTGGGAAAACCGGGCCCGGTATCCGGTATCTGGATTCATCTCCGTACCCGGCCCCGTGTGTGCTTCTCGTCCGGGCATCAATAAGATATCCCCCAAACCCGCTAATCCGGGACCGCTGATATGGTTGTGCGCAAAACCCTTGATGATGCTATCGGTAATATGGTAACCACTCGACCAGTCCCAGCCCTTATAGTCATTCGACGGACTTAACTGTACCATCCCGAAGGGAACTGTTGCCCCGGGAAAAGTGTGCCCATGACCACCAGTGCCGATCATGGGATCGACGTAGGCCAGAGGGTCGGAAACCGGTTCCGGATCGACATTACTTTGACAGCCGTAGAACAGAGTCGCCGATACGGTCAGGATCAGTATACTGTATTTAAAAATCTTAGTTCCTTGCATAAGTATATCAGTCGGTATAAGTATGATAAATAGAGGTCCAACGAAGTCGGTCCGGTGAAAACCGTTTGGGATCAACACCCCGCAGGGTTATTCGCTTTGGTTCACCGGGAAAGAGGTCGAAGAAATTATCCGAAAAATGGCCTTCTTCTTCCGGCAGCCATAGGTAGAGGTTTTTGACCAGCTTATTGCTGCTCACCCTTATGACTACTGAATCAGTGCCCGAGTCAATGTTCCACTGCAATTCGGGTTCCTCCAATTCGAGCTCCTTAACCGGAACCAGATAGGATGTGTGCCGGTAGACAACACCTTCCGCGGTTTCGATCCGGTAGCGGAGGCAAACTCCGGCGGGCGGGTACTTTTGAGCTTCTGCCTGCAGTTCGGACAATAGTACTTCTTGCTTTTCCTGAGGTGCCAGGTCGACCCGTAAGGTGTGTGTATACAGTATCTCGCCATTCAGGCGAGTGAGCTCCCACACACAGGTAACGCGATGCCGATGTGGCAGATCAGAAACCAGGAAGGACTGCCAGGGGTCTTTTTCGGTGCGAACCACCAGGAACAGATCACAGTAGGCGTCCCGTACGGCGTAGTGCAGCGCCTTCCAGCGGCCGTAGTAATCGATGCCCGACCAGGAAGCTACCGGCCAGCAGTCATTCAGTTGCCAGTACAAGGTACCCATGCAGAAAGGCTTAGCTCCGCGGTGGGCCTCGATGGCCATACGGATACCCTCAGCTTGCAGGACCTGGCTCAGATACAGGAAAGATGAAAAGTCTTTCGGCGAGCGGTAATCCGCTTCCAGGTAAGCTTTAATGATGCCGTTTCCACGCGGATGTTTTTGGTGTAGCTGCATGACCGGACTGTCGATGGACCAGTCCTCCCGGGTGGCGTATTTTTTCACGGATTCCATGACCGGAAAAGACTGGAAACCGTATTCGCTCATGAATCGGGGCACATGATCAAGGAAGGTGTGGAAGGGCTCTTCTTCATGCCACACCCCCCAGTAGTGGATATCGCCATCGGCATAACGATCTGTTTCCGAATAATCGTACATGGGAGATGAGGCCAGGTAATCCCGCGTAGGGTCAGCTTGCTCCACCAGGTCAGGCAACAACCGTTCGAACAGGACCTGGTAATCCCGGGCCAGTTGGTTTTCCTGCTCTGGCGAATATCCGTACTCTTGAGTCCACCCCCAGTACTTCCACCCCACCTCAATCTCGTTGTTACCACACCACAGAGCCAGGCTGGGGTGTTTCTTTAATCGTTGCATATTATCCAGGGCTTCAGTTTTCACGGAAGCCAGGAAGTCGGAATCACCGGGATACATGGAACAGGCAAACATAAAATCCTGCCAGATCAACACCCCGTTTTCATCGGCTAGTTCATAAAACAGATCCTCTTCGTAAATACCCCCACCCCACACGCGGAGCATATTCATATTAGCGGCCAGCGCATCGGCATAGATCTGCCGATACCGCCCGGGGGTAACCCGATCCAGAAAGCTGTCCTGAGGAATGTAATTGGCTCCTTTTATATAGTAAGGCTGGTCGTTTACTGAAAAATAAAAGGAGCGGCCAAAGTCGTCGGCTTCCCTGATCAGGCGAATGGTACGCAGGCCAAATCGGTCTTTGGTCTCGGAGTGCAGTACATCACCACTCGATACGGTGCGCCTGACACTGTACAGTGTAGGCTCACCCAGTCCCCTTGGCCACCAGCGTTGGGCATCCGATAACTCATGAGTAAAGGTATAGGTGTGTTTACCTGGTTGCAGAGATACGGTTTCTTCGAAAGACCATTGGCCATCACCAATGTCAAGGGTAAGCTGGACCATTTGATTCCCGATGGATTCAATGGTCCATTCCGAGCAGATGATCCCCCCATTCTCGTCGGCAGCAAGGGTCGTCAGCGCACTTTGTACTAAACGTACCGACCGGAAGAATAAGAGTCGAATGGGGCGCCAAACGCCAGCTGTCACAAAGCGCGGTCCCCAGTCCCAGCCAAAATGATAGGGTGCCTTACGGCAAAAAACACTCCGCTTATTGTCGGAGTGATCGTTGCCGGCCGGGTACGTCAATCCCGCCTCCCGGGCCCGGTCGGCTACGAAAGGTACCGGTGCGAAGAAGCGGATCCACAATTCGTTGGCGCCTGCCTGCAATTGCCCGGCAACGGATATTTCGTAAGTCCGGAACATATTATCCGCCTCCAGGATGCAAACGCCATTTAAATAGACGGCTGCAAAAGTATCTAAACCCTGAAACTGGAGTACCTGACCGGTAAAGGCAAGATCTTCTTCCGAGCAGTGGAAGAAAGTGCGGTATTCCCAGTCTTCTTTCTCCACCCACTGCAATTGGGCTTCATTATCCCGAAAAAAGGGATCTTCAATCAGGCCGTGCCGCAATAAATCAGTAAAATTACAACCGGGAACGGAGGCCGGAAGCCATTTTTCGGTACCCTTTTGCCGAAAGGACCAGTTTTCCCGTAGTTCGTATTGTCGAAGTGCTGAAGCACCTTGTTTCTCAGTCTGAATGTCCATCATGAAAATAGCTGCTGAACAATTGGTATTCGGTCAATAATTAATCTGCAATGCCTTTTGGAAATAGGCTAAATGAAAGTAGTGAAAAGTCATAACTCTGCAAAAAACGGCAGCCAAAAACGCACAAAACGGCAAAAAAAACTGCAAAAACCAGAAAAAACCCAAAAATGTGTATCTTACCAGCGCTAATCAGGCCAGCTCAACACCCTAATAAAACGCCATGCTAAAGGAGGAGCGACAAAGCATGATTCTCGAGATAATCAATGTGCGGAACAAAATTCGGTCTACCGAATTAAGTGAGCACCTGAACGTTTCGGAGGATACCATCCGCCGGGATTTGCGGGAATTGGCCGACGGTGGGTTTATCAAAAAGGTCCACGGTGGTGCCCTGGCGAACCCCAAAACACCTGAGGCGCTACTGGGCTTAAGCGGAGGACCGTCCGAAGAAATACGCCTCATTGCCACCAAGGCTTTTTCCCTAATTAAACCGGGACAGGTCATCATTCTGGACGGAGGGGCGACCACCGAACACCTGGTGACTCTTTTGGAGGAGGATATGCCCCTGACGGTTTTCACCAACTCCATAGTTGCGGCCAACCGCCTGGCCGAGTTACCGACCATTGATACCTTCCTGCTGGGTGGCAAGATGGCCGGACGATCCCGCATCACCTGCGGCATGGACGTGATCAAAATGCTTCGCGATATCCGGGCCGATATTTGCTTCCTCGACATTAGCAGTATTCACGAAGAAATCGGTCTTACCGCGAATAATCGCGATGTATCCATGACCAAAAAAGCCATGCTGGAATCTGCTAATCAGGCTATTGGACTGTGCCCTTCCGAGCAGATCGGTCGCATACAACCCTTCCGCATTGTGGAAGTAGAAGCTCTGGACCTGTTAGTAACCGAAATAACCGAGGGCACCAAAGCCATTCATTCACTAAAACAAAAAGGCGTCCGCTTTTTATGAATAGTATCTCCACATACCGCCCCTTACTGGTTAGCCTGATTGCCTGGCTGCTACCCGGTGTAGTTATGACCGGGCAAACGCCGGCGGATTGGGTCGACCCTTTCATCGGCACATCCAACTACGGTGCCACACATCCCGGCTCACATTACCCGCACGGATTAGCCTCTGTGCTGCCTTTCAATGTAGCCTTTCGGGAAGGAGCCGAAAACCCCATCGAAAAGGATGCCGCCTGGAACTCACGTGGGTACATTCACGAAAATGGCTTTCTCACCGGCTTCAGCCATGTCAACCTTAGCGGGGTGGGCTGTCCCGACCTTGGAACCATCCTGCTGATGCCTACGCACGGTGATCTGAATTTGGATCCCGAACAGTACGGCAGCACCTATTCCGACGAGCGTGCAATGCCCGGGTATTACACCTGCACCCTGGATGCATACGATATCAAAGTGGAGGCTACCAGCACGGTGCGCACCGGATTGAGCCGCTATACTTTTCCGGCCGGAAAATCGCATATTCTCCTCAACCTCGGGCTGAGCCTGACTAACGAAACCGGAGGGTCCCTGCGCATCGTATCCCCTACCGAAGTGGAAGGCCACCGCATGATCGGTACCTTTTGCTATAATCCACAAGACGTACGTCCGGTCTACTTCGTAGCTCGATTCAGCAAAGCGGCCGAGTCTTTTGGTGGCTTCAAGACCATGCCGGCCTACCGGGGTGTGGAAAAAGACTGGGTTGGTTATAACGACACCATAAAGCCCTACCCCGGGTATAGGTACGAGTTGTCGGGCGATGAAGTAGGGGCTTATTTTACCTTCAATACCGAAGATGGAGACATCATCGAGGCACAAGTGGGTATCTCCTACGTAAGTGTCGAAAATGCCCGGAAAAACCTCGATGCCGAGCAGCCGTCCTTTGACTTTGCAGGTGTTCGGAAGGCCAATTACGATCAATGGAATAAACTATTGGGGCGCATCCGGATCGAGGGCGAAGATGATGATAAAACCCGGTTCTATACGGCCCTCTACCACACTCTGATCCACCCCAGCATCT
Organism: Saprospiraceae bacterium; assembly: GCA_030148525.1. GTDB lineage: Bacteria > Bacteroidota > Bacteroidia > Chitinophagales > Saprospiraceae > DT-110. The sequence continues at coordinate 7,154 of JASBTH010000060.1, forward strand.
TGCAGGATGTGAACGGGGAATATCCGCTGTTGGGCAAACCGGGTATTGGTACCGTAGAGGGGCGCAATCGCTACAGCATCTTCAGTTTATGGGATACCTACCGTAACGTACACCCCTTATTATCGCTCGTTTATCCGGAAATCCAGGAAGCCATGGTACAATCCATGGTCGATATGTACCGGGAAAGCGGTTGGTTACCCAAATGGGAATTACTGAGCATGGAAACCCAGGTCATGGTGGGTGACCCGGCCACTCCGGTCATTGCCGACACCTGGTTGCGGGGCATCCGCGGATTCGACGTTGAAACGGCCTACCAGGCCGCCCGCAAGGCTGCCACTACGGCGGAATCCGACAACCCTTTACGACCGGGCATTGATGCCTACCATCGTCTGGGCTACGTGCCCATGGACCGGGAAGACACCTGGGGTGGCAGCGTATCGACGGCACTGGAGTACTACCTTTCAGACTGGACACTGGGGCAATTGGCACAGGCACTGGGGAATGAATCCGATGCGGCTTTGTTCCAAAAGCGATCATTGGGGTATCGCCAATACTTAGATCCGGAAACGGGCATGCTGCGTCCGAAATATAGCGATGGGACCTTCTTTGAAGCATTCGATCCCGAACAGGGCAAAAACTTTGAACCCGTACCCGGGTTTGTGGAGGGTACTGCCTGGCAATACCGCTTCTACGTGCCCCATGATATTCGCGGGCTCATTGGAGAACTGGGCGGTCCGGAGAAGTTTGCCCGCGAGTTAGTGACCTGCTTTGCTACCGACAATTACGACGTGGCAAACGAACCAGATATCACCTACCCCTTCCTGTTCAATTACGTACCCGGTCAGGAATGGCGAAGCCAGCAGCAAGTGCACGATATCATCGCCGAGTACTACACCCTGGAACCCGGTGGCATTCCCGGAAATGACGATACAGGCACTCTTTCGGCCTGGCTTGTATTCAGCATGATGGGCTTCTATCCGGTTTGCCCGGCCGATATGGATTACGCCCTGGTCACACCTTCGCTTGAATCGGTAACCATTCAGCTCGATCCGGACTATTACCCGGGGGAATCGATTCGCATTGAGGCTCCCAAACCCGACACGGGCGAGGGTACCTTCCTGCAATCGATCAAATGGAATAACCGGGTAATCGACAACTTCTTTATTTCCCACCAGGATCTGGTGGAGGGAGGTATTTTATTGATTACCCGCGGCAATACGCCAAAAAAATAATTGAACCCTATGATCTTTCGCACGCTATTATTCCTTTTGGTTCTGATGCCCGTCTTACTGGCAGCCCAACAGCATGCCGACTACACCTATGCCCCGCAGGCATACTCCTGCTGGTATACTGATCAGGCGCCAACCATTGACGGCAAGCTCGAGGAAGCAGTGTGGACCGAAGCACCAGCCAGCAATTTATTCCGGGATATCGAGGGTGATATCCGCCCAAAACCCTATTTCGACACCCGGGTAAAAATGCGGTGGGATTCCAACTACTTTTACATAGGCGCTGAATTGGAAGAACCTCATATCTGGGCAACCTATGACCAACGGGATATGGTCATCTTCCACGAAAATGATTTTGAAATCTTTATTGATCCCGACGGTGACACCCACCACTATTACGAGCTGGAAATCAACGCGCTGAATACCATCTGGGACCTCCTGCTAACCAAACCCTACCGCAATGGCGGACACGCCATCGACGCCTGGGACATCAGGGGTATTCAACACGCCGTTCACCTGGAGGGCACCCTGAATGATCCAACCGACACCGATCGGGGTTGGACGATCGAGGTCGCACTGCCCTGGTCAGTACTCGAAGAAGCCGCACGCCATCCCGGTGTACCCCGAAACGGCGAGATATGGTGGGTCAATTTTTCCCGGGTACAGTGGCGTACCGAAGCCCCAAATGGCACTTACCAAAAACAAATTGATCCCGCAACCGGCAAGCCGTTCCCCGAACACAATTGGGTGTGGTCACCCCAGGGGGCAATCGCCATGCACCAACCCGAAACCTGGGGACTGGTGCAATTCACCCGCGAACAAAAAAGCGCTTCGAAAGGTCGAATTTTGGCGAAAGCCGAAACAGAAACCAGGTGGCAACTGTGGCAACACTACTACGCCCAGCAAGGATTTCGCGAAAGAGAAGGACATTACGGTTCCAGGAAAGACTTTCCCGGAATTGAATTGGACATACAGGCCGGCACCGATTTTTTTCGTGCCAGTACGATAGCTAATAATTTCCGCTGGACCATCGACCAGGATGGCCATATTTCCCGAAAAAAAGCACGCTAACATGGATAAACGTACATTTCTAAAACACCTGGGTACCGGAGCGTTGAGCCTGACGGCTTCCTCCTGGTTGCTTTCCTCTTGTCAAAACAACAGCCAGGAATCCGGCAACTCCACACAACCTATCCTTACCGAAAAGGAAAAATTCTGGATCTGGGCCCGCCCGCAAGCCGACTGGACCAATGATGACTGGAAGGCCAAACTCTCCCAGGCGCGAGAGGCCGGCATTAACGCCTTGCTCCTGGAAGTCTACAATGGCAACAGCACCTTTTACCAAGGAGGTCAGCTCCCCATGCAGGAAGATCTCGTGTCCCGCATCGCTCCCATGTGTCACGAGTTGGGCATGGAATTTCACGCCTGGATGTGGACTATGCCCCTGACCAATGCCGACATGGTGGAAAAGCATCCCGACTGGTATGCCGTAAATGGCCTGGGTGAACCCGCCCATACCGACCCGGCTTATGTACCCTATTATAAATTCATGTGCCCATGCCACCCTGAGGTGCAAGACTATGTAGCCGGAAACGTAGCTTCGCTGGCCCGCATTCCCGAGGTCCATGGCGTACACCTCGACTACGTACGCCTGCCCGACGTGATCCTGGCCAAGGGGCTGCAGCCCAAGTACGATATCGTACAGGATAAGGAATACCCTCAATACGACTACAGCTACTCCACCTATTGCCGGGAGCAGTTTAAAGAGCAAACGGGAATTGACCCCCTGACTGACCTGGAAGATCCGGCAGCCAATGAGGAATGGCGACAATTCCGTTACGATGCGGTAAGTAATATGGTAAACAACCGCCTGATACCGGAAGCCAGGCAGCAAGGCAAAATGATCACCGCGGCGGTATTCCCCAACTGGGAAAGTGTGCGCCAGGCGTGGCACACCTGGGACCTGGATGCCTTCCTGCCCATGCTCTATCACAACTTCTACGAGCGGGATCTTGACTTCATCCAGGAACATACCCGCAAAGCCCTGGAGCGGATGGACACTCCAAAGCCAATTTATTCCGGCTTGTTTATTCCGGAGATCGAACCGGAACAATTGGATGCAGCCATCCGGGAAGGACTGGATGGGGGAGCTTCTGGTTCGTCCTTTTTTGCCCTGGGAGCTATGCAGGACGCTCACTGGAAGGCACTAAAAAAAGTAACCAGCTAAAACTGTATCACCGGCATGCGCCAGAAGCCATACATCGAC
>JASBTH010000063.1 GCA_030148525.1 Saprospiraceae bacterium
TTGCCCAACCTTTTCACGCGAGTATATACTCGACTCGAAGTGGTTTGGATTCCCAGCACGAAGTACTGCGAAGCAAAACCACTTCGTTGTCGGTATAATAGACATTTGCAGTCCAAAGGATAAATCCCAAACACGCTCTAAATAGCCAAGCATTTACGGGGCAATCAACTGTGGGTTGACGCAGAATTACTAGCTTTAGGATCCAATCGAATGATATACCAGTATGCGTCCAATTTTTAAAGATACCAATCAGCAGGCATTTTTTGAGGAAAAAGGATACGTAGCCGTCGATTTGCTTGATGATGCACGATTGGCGGCCATTAAAGAGGCGCTGGACGGTATGCGTCCTAATGACGGATTCACTCCCAAGGGGCGATCTTCGGATTACCACTGTACTTTCCTCGATACCAATCTGGAATACAAGGAGGCGGTTTACGAACTTATCCATAAATACTTCCAGCCCCTCCTCGATAAATACGTTCACGATTTCACCATTCTGAATGGTAATTTTTACGTGAAACCGGCCGGTAGTGGTACGTTTGAGATTCACCAAAACTGGCACCACAATCCACGCCCACAGGATACGACTCTGACAATTTGGTGTCCACTGTTGGATGTTACCCGGGAAAATGGCACCCTGGAAGTTGTGCCGGGCAGCCATAAGATCGTTCCTGATGTCGCTACCGTAAACGTACCCTATTATTTTAAAAACTTTGAGCAAGCACTGCTCGATAAGTATCTGGAACCCATTCCGCTAAAGGCTGGACAGGGACTGATCTTTGACGATAGCCTCATCCATTACTCCAGTCAAAACGAAACCCGGGAACCGCGTACTGCTATTCAGATCGAAACTCATCCGGTGGACATGCAACCGGTGTATTACCACCTGGACCGGGAAGACCCCGGACCGGATTTCGAGGTCTTTGCGGTAACCCGCGATTTTTTTCTGAACGGTAACATCCACAATATGACGCAGCGTCCGGAGGGTCTGACCAGTTTGGGTTTTCAACCCAATGAGAATGCATTGTTATCCGAGGAAGAGTTTTTGGAAAAGATGGCTGCGGGTCCTGCTACCCGCGCCGAATTGTACGCTAAAGCATAACTATGGCCACGATCACCAATCCCGACCTGTATGCCTTCGAAATAATTTCCGCTAACCACCTCAATGATCATGCCGACACGGTGCAACGGATCGAAAATGGTGACCTCACCGGGGTGATCTTAGAGGGGCTGTTTGCTCCTGATTTTTGCGAAAGCGTAGTGGAGCGATTGCAGCGGGCCGTGCAGGCGGAACCGGGCAACCGGTTGTATTACCCGGCACCCTTTGGCCACGTCTTTGGAACCACCCTGATGGAGAACGATCTGGGCGCCTATTTACAGCGAGCGGCGATTACCGACGGGATAGTAGAAGCATGCTTTCAGCAGCGGTATAAAGCCACCATTTTCTCTTTTTTGGCACGACTGGGTAAAGGACGGGATTTCGTGCCCGCTATACATACCGACGGACAACCCTTTGCCATGTCGGGCGTGCGAATCCTCGAGGGGGGCAGGGAACCGCTCGAAGCGCATATACACCAGGAGTTTCCCTTGCATTTTCCCAGTTATCAGGGCGTCACCCGGCAATTAGACCTGGCCACCGAACTGAGTTATTACCTAGTTTTACAAGCTCCGGATGAAGGGGGCGACCTGGTTTTATACGATCTGAACTGGGAGAATACTCCCCAGGATTTTTTAGACTCGTCTGCATTTATGAGTAAAGTACGTGCCGATCGTCTTGAATCGGCCGATCGCATGCAACTTCGACTGCAGGCGGGTGATGCTATTCTCTTTGCTGCTAATCGCGTGTGGCACCGGGTCGAACCGGTGGCTGCCACCTCCAAAGCCCGGATTACCGTTGGTGGTTTTTTGGCGAAAGCCAGAGAAAATAATGACTACGGCTTATTTATCTGATGGAGCTCTTCCCTTGCCAGACATAACTTCCCGGATAAGTGTCTGAATTTGCTGTTGCAAAAGATGGTCAAAGGGCAGTCGCTCGGCACGCTCAGCCAGTTGCCAGGGAATAGCACTATCGGTGATCGTTGCGGGTCTGGCAAATCCACTATGGGGCCACCTGGTGAAGGTGGCTTTCGGCCCAAAACCGATATTAGTAGTCAAGCTCCTGGCGGGAACGACCGCCATAGTCTGCCGGTACCAAAGCCAGAAATTCCATTGAATATCCCAACTGCGGGGCTGGTGTTGATTCCTGTTGAGAATGGGAGACCAGAAGGCCATGTCAAGCCCTGCAACATCCCGGAGCGTTTCCCGGCAATCGGGCCAGGCACGCATGTGAAAATCATAGGTGTTCCAGTTCGCAGCCCAGGTAGCCCATCCCCAGGGAGGGAGGCAGAAACGGGTGAAGAAATAGTAGTGATCGGGTAACGCAAGGTCCGCTAATTGGTGGCCCATGATGAGATCAATGCGCGGATCATTGCGATAATCCACGAGCATTTTTTCCATAAAGGGAAAAAAGCCCGGTTCGGGGATAACATCATCTTCCAGAATGATGGCCTTTGCTTCCCGGCTAAAGACCCAATCAAGACCTTCCGGAATGCTGCGGGCCACACCCAGGTTGTGATCGGCATATTTGTGAAACACGGGGAAAGGGTAGGGGGTAGCGTCGACTATGGATCGACAAGCCTGGATATCGGCTTTGTCCACGGAAGATTTGGGGCCGTCCGAAACCAGATAAAGGGCTTTCGGTTCCGAGCGAATGATCCGTTCCAGAACCTGCCGGAGGTGATCCGGACGGTTGTAAAAGAAAAGTACCACTGCCGATCTTTGCTCATCCATGGTGAATCCAGTATGCCATGTGGTCATTGAGAAAATGCAGAGGAGCCGTGATTCCCTGGCTAGCCCGAAAATTGTCAACCGCTTCCCGGCAACCAAATTCCGGGACCCCGTAATCATCTATTAAAATGATAGCTCCCTCCGTAAGCCTGGAATAGCTAAGTTCCAGGGCATCCAGGGTGGGTTTATAGAAATCTACGTCCAGGTGCAAAAAAGCAATAGCAGATACACCGGATCGAGGCAGGGTACGCTGAAGCTGACCTTCCACGAGGTGTACTTCGTTTGTCCAGAGTCCGTGCCGGATAAAAAGTGTCCGTACTTCTGCGGGCTCAGGGAAGCGGTAGGTCTGGTTAAGGTTGAAGGATCGC
>JASBTH010000377.1 GCA_030148525.1 Saprospiraceae bacterium
AATTCCCGATGTAGGGAGCTTTGATGCGTTTCAGAAGCAGGAATGAATCCTGGTGCCGGAGGATGACCATAGCGACGGCCCGTTTGTGGCCACTGGGAAACGGTGTAGACATGGCGGGTATGTTTTGCCGGAAGGTAGGGGTTTATCTTGCTTTTGCAAAAAAGGATGGACAACCCCTTTTCTTTGTGATGGAATTGCCCTATATTTGCACCCTGATTTGAAATGCTGAAAATATAGAACCATGAAAAAAGGCATTCACCCTGAAAATTACCGCACGGTTGTCTTCAAGGACTTCTCTACCGATGATTCTTGGTTAGGTCGTTCTTGTGCACCTACGAAAGATACGATTACCTGGGATGATGGCACTGAATATCCACTGGTGAAGCTGGAAATTTCCAGTGCATCTCACCCATTCTTCACGGGTAAAATGAAGTTTGTGGATACCGCTGGTCGTATCGACAAATTCAACAAGAAATTTGCCAGGACTCGTTTCGCCAAGAAAGAGCAAGAAGAGCAAGAAGACAACTAAGCACTGTGTCGCCACAGTGTGCAGGACTGCGAAAGTCCCAATCCGTATCTGGGTTGGGACTTTTTTTCGTATCCGTTGCCACAAGGCCCGGCGAAAATTATTGTCCCCATTTTCTTCGGCCCCTCAGTCCGATGACAGAAAGGTATTTCAAAAGTATTTTGGGATGACTTCCAACAATGGCGGAGGAACATTTCTCGTTGTTGCTTCGAAAATCCGTATTTTTGATGTATCGTGAGGTTGAGCACATGCTATTTCGTAAAGTGGTGGTAATCAAGGCCCAACCTCCCGTTAATGTATCTGTTTCAGGTTGAAGGGTTATATCGAATCAGGAATCGGCGACTATTCCACAGGCGATATAACAAAAAATACATTCCGACGTAATTATACTTTATGGCCAACATCATACTATTTGATAACGAGACCCGAGAAAACCTTTTGCCCCTTACTTTCACCCGTCCCGTTTGTGAATTGCGTATGGGTGTCCTGCGCATTCGTGAAAAATGGGAACGATGGTTGAATGCCACGGCCTCTTTCATTACTCAGGATTACTTATCGGCAAAATACGGGATCGATTACGATGACAACAATTACTTCATCAATGGATCTGCTTTGCCCTCACCGGAGCTGGTGGCCCTGGTCCGACAGATGGAATACAATGAGGCACTACTGCAAGGGGAGGAGTTGATCGCGGCCCGCCTGGATGCCCGTCAACTGGAAAAACTGATGAAGGATGACGATATTGAAGAGCTGAAGGGCATCGAATTGGGTAATACGCCATTCATCAAGATCAATGGACTGACAGATTTGTTCAGCCAAAATGCCCGGGCCATAGCTCAGGACGTGGAATTATTGACCAAAAAAGGCAAATTCCTTCCGGTACCATCTTCCTGTTTTGCGAAAGCAAAGAGTCAGATATTTCTGGAAGAAGGAGCCAAAGTAGAGGGTGCTTTTCTCAATGCCAGCGATGGGCCCATCTTTATCGGGCGCAATGCCCATATTATGGAGGGGAGCATGATCCGGGGGCCGGTAGCTATTGGCGAACACGCCCAGGTGAAAATGGGCGCTAAGATCTATGGAGGGACGACCATCGGGCCCTGGTGCAAAGCGGGCGGAGAGATTGTGGAGTCGGTCTTACTGGAATACAGCAATAAAGCCCACGATGGTTTTCTGGGGCATTCCTATCTGGGAGCCTGGACCAATATTGGAGCTGATACGAACACCTCCAATCTGAAGAATAACTATGAAAACGTGCGCTTGTGGTCCTATACGGAAAAGCGATTCGTGAATACCGGCACTCAGTTTTGCGGGCTGATCATGGGCGATCATTCTAAAACGGCCATTAATGTTATGTTGAATACCGGTACCGTTATCGGTGTGTCTACCAATATTTACGGCGAAGGGTTCCCCCGGAATTTTGTTCCTTCCTTTTCGTGGGGAGGTAACAGTGGATTCAGGACTTTTAAAACGGAGAAAGCTTTTGAAACAATGGAACGCGTCATGGACCGGCGCCAACAAACCCTTGATATCGAGGACCGCTTGATTTATTTGCGCGTCTATGAGGAAACCCAATCATACCGTTCCTGGGACAAAACGGACGGCTGACCGACCACCTCTGTGGAAGCAGTGGCTAAGCTATTTTGTCGAATTTCACCTGGAAAGCGCTCCTAGTGACTACAACCCCCATTTGTATGTCGCTTTACGCCAGGGCCGCTACCAGTTGTGCTCCGAAAATGCCGTGTACTCCTATGGCGATCTCTACAGTAATTTTTTCGATGCTTTCCAAACGCTTGACATCCAGAAACTTCCCATCCGGAATGTCTTAATACTGGGCTTAGGGCTGGGAAGTATTCCCCTTATGCTGGAGCGTAATTTTAAACGCAACTACGAGTATACAGCCGTTGAGATTGATGATAGCGTCATCTACCTGGCCCAAAAGTATGTGCTACACGAATTGGAAAGTCCGATAAGCTGTATTCAGGCTGATGCTTTCCATTACGTACAACAAGCAACGGAAACTTTTGACATGGTTTGTATGGATATTTTCCTCGATGATTTGATACCCACCAAATTTGCCAGCCCTACTTTTCTGAAAAACCTGCAGCAACTAATTAAGCCTAATGGTTTGTTGCTGTACAACCGGCTTTCCCTGACGCCCGATGACCGGGAGCAAACCCTTGATTTTTACCGAAAGCATTTTAAGGAGGTATTTCCAAAGGCGACCTACCTGGATGTGCAGACCAACTTTATGCTGATCAATCGCAATGACCTTTTTCACTCCTGACAAGTGTATATACTCGACTCGAAGTGGTTTTGCTACGCAGTACTTCGTGCTGGGACACCAAACCACTTCGGAAGCGGTATAGGTGGTCAGCATGTAATCTCCGGTCAGGAGTGAAAAAGATCATTGCGATTGATCAGCATAAAATTGGTCTGCACATCCAGGTAGGTGGCCCTTGGAAATACCTCCTTAAAATGCTTTCGGTAAAAATCAAGGGTTTGTTCCCGGTCATCGGGCGTCAGGGAAAGCCGGTTGTACAGCAACAGGCCATTCGGCTTAATTAGTTGCTGCAGGTTTTTCAGAAAGGTGGGGCTGGCAAAT
>JASBTH010000378.1 GCA_030148525.1 Saprospiraceae bacterium
GTAGCCGACCTGACCAAAATAAGACAAGAGGGCCCATTCAGTTTCGATACCCGACACCCCCACATTGGCAATTTCCTCGGTAATGCTGTTATCGAGGTAGCGAAACAGGGGATCGGTGCGAAAGAAGTTGTTGGCGCTGGCCCCCATGAAATTGGTGGAATTCTTAATCGCCTCCATTCCCAGCAGAGCGGACACCCGGTGATCGCCAAAGGTGCGGTTGAAATTGAGGAGGTTGTTCCAGATCAGGTTCTGATCGAACACGCGGTTCTCAGTCAGGGAGGAAGGATCGTAAATGGCGGCGGACAGCCGCTGTTTGAATAGTTTTTCGTTTTGGAAGAGAAAATCACCACCCAGGTTGGTTCGGAAATTCAGCCCGTCGAATATATCGTACGAGAGGTAGACGTTTCCGAAAATACGGTAACGTTGCTGGTTCCAGTCGGTCGCATCCACGAAGGCCAGGGGGTTGGCGTTGCCGTCGCCGAAGAGGATGGGATCGGCCAGTTCGGTCGAGGTATTGATGTATTCCCCGTTATCGTAGCGGATGGGATAAACGGGGGCAGCGATGAGGGTGTAGCGAATACCGCTGAGCTCATTACCGGGTCCGGCACCATCACCGGAGCTACCGATGATATCGCGATCGGTATAGGAGATGGCGATGTTGTTACCGATCTTGAGGCGGCTCTGCCCGCCGATCTCCCCGTTGAATCGCAACAGGTATTTATCGAATCCCTGTCCGCGAAACACACCGTCCTGGGTCAGGTATTCACCGAGCACGTAGTAGCTGCCGCTTTCGCCACCGCCGGTAGCGCTGAGGGTGTATTTTTGAATGGGTGCCGGATTGAAGAGTTCATCGAGCCAGTCCACATCGGGCAGGGTATCGAGGATGGCCGGATCGTAGGTATCGAGTTGGCGGCGGGGGTCGCGCAGGGTATTGGCATTGGTGATGGCCTCGTTGCGGATGGTCAGATACTCTTGTGCATTGAGCAGTTCGGGCAGATTAACGGCTTCCTGCCAACCCGTATAGGCGTCGAAGGTGATGGTGGGTTTTCCCGAGCTACCTTTTTTGGTGGTAATAACGACCACGCCGTTAGCGGCCCGTGCTCCGTAGATGGAAGCCGCGGCTGCATCCTTGAGCACCTGAATAGACTCGATATCATTGGTGGAGAACATATTGATGTTACCGGTAGTCGGCACTCCGTCGATCACGAAGAGGGGATTGTTGTTGCCGATGGTTCCGGCACCGCGAATTCGCACGGCGATATTGTCGCCAGGTGCGCCGGTGGTTTGGGTGATTTGCACGCCGGGAACTTGTCCCTGCAAGGCCTGGTCGATACCGAGTACGGGCAGATTTTCAATGTCTTTAGCTTCGAGGGAAGAGATCGCTGCGGAGACATCACTTTTGATCTCCCGGCGGTAGCCGGTCACGACCACATCTTCCAGCACATTGGCACTCAGGCTCATGGTGACGTTGATTGTGGACCGGCCTTCTACCGGTTCACTTATCGATTCGTATCCGATGTAGCTGAAATCGAGGGTCGCCCCGGAAGGAACTTCCAGGGAGTAGGTCCCGTCGATATCGGTGGTCGTACCGTTGGACAGGTTTCCGCGTTCGACGACATTGACACCGATCAGCGGCATTTGCTCTTCGGCGGAGGTGACGATCCCGGTGACGGTTATCGTTTGGCCAGAAAGCCAGAGGCAGGTACTCAGTAGCAGTCCCACGACCATATTCAGCCGTAAAAACAGCCGCTGTTTGCGGCTGTCAGGTAGCCCGTTTGTCATTATCCTGGTTTTTATCCGGTTATGCATCGTTTTCGCAAGCAAAAGATTTCCACCTTTTTGCGAAAGCCTATAAAAGAACCTTCTGCGAACGACGAATAAAACAAAACTATACCTTTTAAGGGGTCGCTATTAGTACTTTTCTGCAAATGATTAGTACTTTGATGAAAAGTAGGGAATTTGGTCGTGCGTTAGCTTATTGCCCCGGGCTTACGCCCGAGATGTTCTGCGTCCCTGGGCACCTGTTCCCCCGGGCTTACGCCCGAGATAACAGGAAGGCCGCCCCTGGCGCCTTCGTCCTTGCGGACTTCGGCACCCGGAACGGGGCTTGGTGGTGTGCCTGCGGCACGGTGTCCTTAGTCGTCGGGCTTACGCCCGATGTAATAGGTAGAGCGCCCCTAGCGGGGCTTAGCGGTGTGCCTGCGGCACGATATATTAATCTGCGGGCTTGCGCCCTTAGCCTGATAGGTCGTGCCTGACGGCACTTGCGTTTTATCGACAACTGGCGCCTTCGTCCGTATCCGTATGGACGAAGGCGTGCTGATCTTTAACCTCAAACTTCTAATTGTGCAGATATACCGTGAAATAACGCCCTTGAAAGAAGCCGATGTATTTGTGTTGCTCGACAACATCAATAACGGTTTTGACTATCCGATCCACAACCATCCGGAATACGAATTGAATCTGGTGATGAATATGTCGGGCACCCGGATTGTGGGTGACAACACCGAACGCTACTACGAATACGACCTGGTATTGTTGGGGCCTTACCTATACCACAAATGGGATGGAGATGAGGACCGGCAGGAAAGCGGCGAGGACTACCGGGTGATCACTATTCAATTTGCGCCGGATCTCTTTGATGTGCAGTTGCTGCAGAAGCAGCCCTTTTATAAGATCCGCAAGTTGTTGGAGCAAAGTGCCCGGGGCATCTGTTTTCAGGGACAGACGCTGACCCGGGCCATCGAAAAGCTGCTGCAAATCGCTGATTTAGAAGGTTTCGGGCGAGTCCTGGCGTTTCTTGATCTGTTGTCCATCCTATCGGATTCGAAGGACGTGAAGTACCTGGCCAGTGAGGGTTTTGATTCCGCCTCCCTATTAAAATCTGATTCCAAGCGATTGCAGTCGGCTTACGGATACATCATCCGTAATTTCACGGACAGTTCGCTCAAGATACGGGAGGTGGCCAAGTTGTTGAATATGAGTGACTCAGCCTTTAGTCATTTCTTTCGCAAATACACGAATAAAAGTTTCACCCAATTCCTCATCGATATGCGGATCGGGTACGCTTGCAAACTACTGCTCGACACCGACGACCCGGTGAGCCAGATCGCCTTTCTCTCGGGCTTCAACAATATGACCAACTTCAATCGCTTATTCAAGAAGTACCGGGAATGTACCCCCATGGCCTACCGTCAGCGATTCAAGGAGAAGAACGGTTTCGACTGGGAGCACCAGACGACGCCCTTCCAGTTTATGCCTTCAGGGGCCAAACTGGAGGAGGCGGTGAAGCCGCGGGAGTACCGGACGAAATTGCAGCACTCTTAACCAGGTTTGAGGTTTGAGGTTTGAGGTTTGAGGTGAGGTTTCCCGCCTTCGCTCCAGCTTCGACGGGCGGGGAAGGTTTGAGGTATTTTGAAATCGGAAATCGGGGAGCGGAAATCGGCCTCCTTCACTACGTTTCGGCGGCCAGGGATAATGGAATGTTGAATGCTAAATGTTGAATGATGAATGGGTATTAGGTAGTAGGTACCTTGCCCTTGCGTGCTACCGCCCGAATGGGGGTTAACGCTAAAGTGGTGGTTGTTTTTGAGGGTCTGTCCTCTTTTTTTCCACTGCTGAAGCAGTGGGCTGATGTATTGAATGTTGGGTTCTTAATCCATTTCCCCGGGGAGGGGAAGCATGAAAACACGGATAGGGGACGATGATAACCGGAAGGCAGAGCGGGCATCATTTGGTTCTCTTGGTCCTCCGGTCAGTGCAAAGGCGTATCCGTTTCCAGTCTTACATTGACGCTTCCGGCATTAAAGCCCTGAAAGCCTTATATTTATATCAAAATGCCTAAAACCAACCTGACTTACCTGGCCATAGTTTGGCTGTGCCTGCCCTTTACCCTTTTTGCTCAGCGTACCCTAACCGGTACCGTGATGGATGCCGATGAGCAGCCGCTGGAATTTGCTAATGTGCTGCTACTAAAAGCTGCTGACTCCCTCTTGGTACGGGGGGCGGTTACCAACGAAGCGGGCGTATTTCTGTTTGAAAACGTTCAACCCGGATCCTACCTGGTTTCCGCCAATATGGTGGGATTCGGCACAACCTATTCCGAGGCTATTCCCATCACGGATGCTGCGGATCTGATCCTGGACCCCATCGTTCTGTCAAAAGGTCTTACGATGGACGAGATCGAGATCGTTGCCGACAAGCCACTGTACGAACAGAAGGTCGATCGCCTGATCGTCAATGTGGAAAGTAGTGTCGTTTCAGCCGGGGCCACTGCCCTGGAGGTGCTGGAGCGTTCACCCGGCGTTTTAGTGGATCGCTTCAACAGTTCCATTTCCTTGCTGGGCAAGAACGGCGTGCAGGTGATGATCAACGATAAGATCACCTACATGCCGATTTCCACGCTGATCCAGTTTCTGGAGGGTATGCCGGCCGATAATATCAAAACCATTGAATTGATCACGACTCCCCCGGCGAACCTCGACGCGGAAGGTAATGCGGGGTACATCAATATCGTGGTCAAGAAGCGAACGGACGAAGGATTGAACGGCTCCTATTCCCTGTCGTACGGGTACGGGCGCGGCCACGTTTCCAACGACAACCTCGCTTTGAACTTCCGTCGGGGCCGGGTCAATCTCTTCGGTAACTATTCCTTTTCACTGAATCAACGGGAACAGTTGTTCGCATCGAGTACCACCTACCGCACGGAGAATGTACTGGAAAATTCGCAAACCAGTACCGACCGGGAACCGACCCAACGCAACCACAATGTTCGTCTGGGCGTGGATTACCAGGTATCCCCTAAAACGCTGATCGGGGGCCTGTTCTCCGCGTTTGACAACAAATGGACCATGGATGCCCTGAACGTAAACAACATCTCCCGGAATAACAGCCTGCTTATTCGCAACGCCATTGAAAATGAAGAACGGAATCAACAGCAAAACCTAAGCGGAAACCTTAACCTAAAGCACCAATTCACGCCCGCCAGCTCCCTGAGTTTTGACCTCGATTATCTGGCCTACCGGAACGAGAATCCCACCGATTACGAGAATAGAATTACCGATGGCTCCAATCAGTTTCTGGGACAGCAATTGATCCGGTCCGATAAAGAGACGCCCATCCATATTTTTGTTACCTCCACGGATTTCGAGAAATCCTGGGGTGATAAATTCCACCTCATGGCCGGTGGTAAGATCATCCAGTCCCGCTTTGACAACGATGTAACGGTGGATATCCAGGAGGGCAATCAGCCGTGGATGACGGATCCCCAACTCACCAACTTTTCAGAGCTGGACGAAAACATCTACGCCGGCTACGTATCAACCGACTTTCCTTTGGGTCCCAACACCCAGGCCCAGGTGGGATTGCGATACGAATTTACGGATTCCAAGCTCGATTCCCGGGAGGAGGGTATACTGGTCGACCGGGAATTTGGTCGCCTGTTCCCCACGGTGTACCTGAACCATACCTTTAATGATAACTGGAGTGCCAACCTATCCTACGCCCGCCGGATCACGCGACCGACCTTCCGCGACATGGCCCCCTTTGTATACTTTATCGACCTCAATAATTTCTTTGCGGGTAATCCGGCCATTCAACCCTCCATTGCGGATGCCTATAAGCTCGACTTGCGCTACAAATCGATGTTTTTCTCCGTCCAGTACACCTTCCAGGATAGCACCATTGCCAACTTTCAGCAGCGTTTTGATCCGGAGACCAACCGTCTGATCTGGTTAGCCGAGAACCTGAGTGATTCCCGGACGCTGTCGTTCACCGTGGGTTTCCCGCTGACGGTAACCCCCTGGTGGCAAATGCGCAACAATGCGATTTATTTCCGCCAGCAGAACAACAGCTTCCTGGACGGTAGTCCTATTTCGATCGGTCGGGACTACCTCCAGGTAAATACCACCCAATCGTTTACCATTTCCAAGCGATTTTCCGGGGAGGCCAGTTTGATGTATACCGGCCCCAGTCTACGGGGTACCCAATTATACTCTGCGATGGTTATGGTAAATACCGGATTGAACATCAATCTGGGCGAACAATGGGACAACCTGCGCCTGAACGTTAACGATGTGTTCAATTCCTTCGAATGGAATGTAGAATCCCTGGTGGATACGGATGATTACCAATTTGAGGGATTGTTTGATTTCTCCCAGACGACCTTTGTGGTCAGCTACCAGCGCTCTTTCGGCAACCAACAGGTTAAGGCAGCCCGCAAGCGACAAACGGGGGCCGAAGAAGTAAAACGAAGGGCTAATTGATACCCTTATGTATGCCAAAATAAGTATACTTGGCCGGGTTCATTCCATGGAATGAACCCGGCTCTGTGTTTATCATGCTCTAAACCTTCCTTCACCATGCCCTACATCCAAACCATACCCTACGACGAATCGACCGGCGACCTAAGAACCATCTACGACGGACTGATCAAAGCCCGCGGCAAGCTGGCCGCCGTTCACCAGATCCAGAGTCTGAACCCCAAGGCCCTGATCGCGCATATGGATCTCTATAAAGCCGTCATGTTCAACCGGTCGCCCCTGAAGCGCTACCAGCAGGAGATGATCGCAGTGGTGGTTTCGGCCGCCAACGAATGCCGGTACTGCATCCGCCACCACCAGGAAGCGCTGAATTTCTACTGGAAGGACGAAGACCGTACCGAGCGACTGGTCACAGATCACACACAGGCGGGTTTAAGTCTGCAGGACCAGGGTCTATGCGCCTTTGCCGAATCGCTCACCCGACATCCGGGCCAGGCTACGCAGGCCGACACCAATCGCCTGCGCGACCTCAACATGGACGACCGCGCCATACTGGATGCTACCCAGGTGGTTGCGTATTTCAATTTCGTAAATCGCCTGGTGCTGGGATTGGGCGTGGTGCTGTCGGAAGCGGAGGTGAAAGGGTATCGGTATTGAGGAGATCGGCCTCCTTCACAGCGTTTCGGCGGTCAAAAAGGCATACGCCCGTATGCGTTCCGGCGGCCATGGAGATAGGAATGTTGAATGATGAATGGGTATTTGGTAGTAGGTACTTTGCCCTTGCGTGCTATGCCCGAATGGGGTTACCACTAAAGTGGTGGTTGTTTTTGAGGTTCTGTCATCTTTTTTCCCACTGCTGAAGCAGTGGGCTTTTTTTTTCTGCTGAAGCAGTGGGCTTATTTTTTCGGGCATGGGGGCGGTGTTATTTGAACAGAGAGTGTTAAAAAATGTGTGTCTCGCAAAAAAAAAACGGAGATTACACAGATGAAAGAATCACACAACCAAGACAAGCCACATGAGATCTTTGATTTCAAGTCGTTTGAAGAGGCAGCGATAAGCGGCCTACAGTCAG
>JASBTH010000103.1 GCA_030148525.1 Saprospiraceae bacterium
CCTCGCTCCAGGGTGTAGCAAATGTCTCCTGATTCCAGAACGACATTTCCCGTGACCATTGGTAGAATAAAGCAGCACCCTTTGAATCCACATTAGCCTGTCGATCCCAATTCTGCAACACTGAAATGGCTTCGGTGACCAAGGAGTCAGAGCTCCCTTCCGCTGCCGCAAAAAGGTCGTCTAACACACGGTCAGCCAGCTCCATGCGGGTCGACAACTTGTATTCCTGCAGTTCCTCAAAGGTGATGGAGGTATCCTCCATCAACATACGGGCCGACCGCTGCGGGCGAAAAGCCATGCCCGTAGGTGCCATGTAGCCGGGAAAATCATCGTTCTCCAGAGCCATGGGAATGGTGCTGGTCCAGGGCGGATCATTGGCGTTTTGTAACCACCCTTGTTCGGGGTTCTTTATCTTGGGTAATTCAGCGTAGGAATGGTATTCATCCCAAATAAGCCCGGAACTGTCGCCGGGTACAACTCCCCGCCAAAAATTCCAGGCGTCCTCGGTACGCTTGGGCACCTTACCGTTGAACATGTAGAAGATGTTGCCATCCTGGTCGGCATACATAATATTAAAGAAGGGTATCTGAACCTCGTCGATCGCATCTTCAAATTCACTGAAATTCGAGGAGGTCCCCATGCGCCACCACTGTTCCATCAGGCCGGCATCTTCCATACCGGCCAGACGAAGGGCCAGTGCTTGTCCTTCACCGCGTTTAACAATAGGGCCGTGACGCGAATCCAACAGAGTCAATTCCCGGTCGGCCAGACTCCCGTCTTCCTGCATCACCTTAATTGTCTTAAATCGTACGTCGAAGGGGACAGTTTCTCCGTCGAGGAGGTACCCGCCTTCCTGCAGGGAAAGGACATAGGTATCGGCATTATCGATGGTGTTATTGGTATGTGACCAACCGAGGTGTTCGTTAAAGGCAATACCCAAACCAGGTAACCCCACCAGGGTAGCTCCGTAAAGATTGGCATCCGGCCCGTGCAGGTGTGCTTCCATCCAGGTGAACTCTCCGCCCCAGGGTAAGTGCGGATTTTGTACCAACATAGCATTTCCGGAGGCAGTACGCCCGGGTCCTACAGCATAGGCATTCGAGCCTAGTTCTTCCCAATTGCTGACGAGTCCAAGGTCATTGCCTCCCACAAAACGGGTGCCGACCACAAAGAGGGTGTGCCCTAACAGGTCCGCTTCGGTTATTGGAAGAATACCGCGGTGGGTCTCCGCGATAGACTCCGGATGAGCATCCGCATAGTCATTCACCCCGCGGGCGAAGCCCGAGAGAATAGCCCGCATATCGTCGGGTTGGTTTTCGAGGTACTTAGCCGCCTTTTCGGGGATCTGCAGGCTGTGGACCAGCATGTCGGACTGGATTTTAGAGGGTCCGAAAAATTCGGCTCCCTGCCCGCGGGAACCGGCCATCAGTTCCAGGATCAGATTGCCGTGATTGTGCATTTGAGCCCACCCGAAGGCGTACATCAGGTCGGCATTATTATCGGAATAAATATGAGGAACCCCCCATTCATCCCACAGAATTTCAGTGCCGGAGAAGCTTTCCTGCTCCTCGGTTTGGCACCCCCACAGACTCATAGCCAGAAAAAGGGCGCACAGGATTTGATATCTCATGTTTGCGTGTTTTCTATCAAAATACACAATATCTATAGAGTCCAATCTTCTTGGCTCGTGAATATTGACTTCAGGCTGCAGTAGTCAGCAATCGGCGGGTAGCCAGCACACCTAATACCGGCCCGATCACCAGTGGTAAAAACAAATAGACGGGCGGAATTACCAAAACCAGGTAATTGAGTAATTGAATACTACCGATGGTGATGGCGAAGCCCAGGCAATTCACAATGGTCAGTGCAGAGCCCCGGTACTCCGGCGGAGCATTCCGGGCAACCAGCGTGGAAAACTGGGGAGAATCACCAACCACAGTGAAGCCCCAAAGCCCCATACCCAACATAAAGAGATAGGGATTGGCTTGGAATAATCCCGGAGAAAGCAAGCCAATAATTCCGGAAGTGCTCAGCATCCATATCGCGATGCGGGCGCTTCCCTTTTTTGCGGAAGCATAACCACCCAACACACAGCCCAACCCACCGAGCGCGATCACCACAAAAGACAAAAGGGACAAGGTCGTGTCGGACATATCTGGCATTCCGATGGTCAGAGCCACGGGCACAAAGGCCCAGAAAGCATATAACTCCCACATGTGACCAAAATAGCCCAGAGCGGCTGACCGGAAATCGGGCAACTGAAACATGCGATAAATAGCCCGTGCATCGAATTGACTACCACGCCGCAGAAAGGGACCGTCAGGTACCAACCACCAAAGCGTCAGACCACCCAACACAGCAATGGCCGAGGTGCCCTGGACAACCCGCTGCCAGGGCACCTCGGCCGCCGTGAACCGGAGCAGATGGGGAAAAGCTGTTCCTAATACCAAAGCACCAACCAGATAGCCCAGGGCCTTACCAAGTCCCGCCTCGAACCAATCAGAGGCTATTTTCATGCCCACCGGATAAATACCCGCCAAAAAGAAGCCGGTCAGGAAACGAGCCAGAAGAATAGTTTCGTAATCGGTAGCCAGCCAGCCAATCGTTGCGTTCGCCAAGGCTCCCAACAATGCAGACAGGAAAAATACCAGACCCGGTGAAAAGCGATCCGCTAACAAGGTGATCGCATACATCAGCGTGCCGATGATAAACCCTAGCTGTACGGCGGAAGTCAGTCCGCCCAGGGCTGTTTCCGGCAGCAGGTAAGCTTCCTGCAGATCCAGAATAACAGCATTGCCCGCAAACCAAAGCGAAGTTCCCGCGAATTGAGCCAGGACAATGACGGGCAATATGTACCAGGGCCGTTGTTGGTCCATACTATATACCCAATATTGAATCGAACTTTCGCCACAACACATCTGCCGGGGGATCGGCGGTGATCACTACGGGCTCGCGTTTGACGGGATGCTCAAAACTCATTGACCGGCAATGCAGGTGAATGGAGCCATCGTCATTGGGCTGGTCATCACCGTATTTCACATCGCCCACAATAGGACAGCCCATGGATGCGAGTTGCACGCGTATCTGGTGTGGACGTCCGGTGTGCGGATTCACCCGGATCAGGCAGCGGCTATCGATCTCACCGATCATTTCGTAGTCGAGAGTCGATTTTTTTGCCTTCATTTTTTCGGCCTGATTACTTTTGGTGGGGAATGCCTTGGCTACATTGCGGGAACGGTCCTTGGCAATATAGTGGGTCAGGCTGCCCAGCATGGGCGCAGGACGATTACGCGTTATGGCAAGGTAGGTCTTTTGGATCTCCCGCTTTTTAAAAACCTCGTTCATGCGGGCCAGCCCTTTGCTCGTACGGGCGTAGATGACCACCCCGCTTACCGGCCGATCGAGGCGGTGGATCACCCCCAGGAATACATCGCCCGGTTTATTGTAACGGATCTTTATATATTCCTTAACCGCTTCACTGAGCGGTACATCACCGGTTTCATCCCCGTGCACCAGGACACCCGCTGGTTTATTGACAGCAATTAAATGATTGTCTTCGTGTAAAACTTGTAGGTTCATACCACTGTTTTTCCGGTACTAACTGGTCGTCGAACAAGCCTGCATGCAGGGCGTTCGAATAATCAGTTCTCTTTTTGCGAAAGCAATAAAGCTTCAAAAGCACAAAATATGAAATTAACCCTGGGATTCTCGCCCTGCCCCAACGATACCTTCATCTTTGACGCCCTGGTCCACGACCGGATCGAAACTGGTGATCTGGAATTTGCGGTTCAATTGGCCGATGTCGAAGCGCTCAACCAGCAGGCTTTTCGCGGGGAGTTGGATGTGACTAAGCTCAGTTTCCACGCCTTCGCCCATCTTACTGAAACCTATCAACTACTGGATGCCGGCAGTGCTCTGGGTAATAATTGCGGGCCACTATTAATTGCCGGACGTGAAATGCACAAAGAAGAATTGCCGGAAGCTAAGATCGCCATTCCCGGTAAATACACTACGGCTAACTTCCTGTTGTCACTGGCATACCCGGAAGCCACCAATAAGTACGAAACCGTTTTTTCCGATATTGAGCAGGATGTACTCGACGGAAAAGCGGATGCCGGGTTAATCATCCACGAAAACCGCTTCACCTATCAGGAAAAAGGATTGATCAAAATTCAGGATTTGGGCGAGTACTGGGAGCATACAACCGGGATGCCTATTCCCCTGGGTGGTATTGTAGTACGGAGGGATTTGCCCGCTGACATCAAAAAAGAGGTGAACAGATTAATGGCAGAAAGCGTACGTCAGGCGCGGGAAAATCCGGATCCTACACGTGCTTACGTACGCAAGCACGCCCAGGAAATGGAGGAGGAAGTCATGTTTCAGCATATCGACCTCTACGTCAACGAATACACCCAGGACTTGGGTGATCGTGGGCGGGCTGCTGTCCATCATCTGTTTGAACAGGCCGGAAAGCTGAATTTGATTCCACCGGTTAAGGAACCGCTATTCGTAGGGGGCTAAATTGCATCGGACATACGTACTTTTTCGAGTGATTGGTTATTTTTGGGGCGCCTTGCCGAAAGCGGGCCTTCTTCCTAACCGGATAAATAACCATCTATGATTATTGGAGTACCCAAAGAGATCAAAAATAACGAGAACCGGGTTGCACTTACCCCGGCCGGAACCATGGAGCTGACCAAACGGGGCCATACCGTTTACGTACAGCAAACCGCTGGCCTGGGCAGTAGCTTTCCCGATGAAGACTACGTAGCGGCTGGTGCCGAGATCCTTCCCGATATCGAATCGGTTTACGCCAAAGCGGAGATGATCATGAAGGTCAAGGAGCCTATCGAGCCCGAATACGATCTGATCCGAGAGGACCAGCTACTCTTTACCTATTTTCACTTTGCTTCTTACGAACCTCTAACCAAGGCCATGATAAAGAGCAAAGCGGTCTGTCTGGCCTACGAAACCGTGGAATTATCTGATCGTTCCTTGCCGCTGCTGGTACCCATGTCGGAAGTAGCCGGCCGCATGTCGATCACCCAGGGTGCCAAATACCTGGAAAAACCACAAAAAGGCCGGGGAGTACTTTTGGGTGGTGTCCCGGGTGTTCGCCCCGGTAAGGTTATGGTGTTGGGCGGAGGCGTTGTAGGCACCCAGGCAGCAAAAATGGCTGCCGGACTCGGTGCTCAGGTTACCATCCTCGATGTCAACCTGAACCGCCTGCGTTACCTGGACGATGTGATGCCGGCCAATGTAAAAACCCTTTATTCCAGTGAATACACCATTCGTCAACTAATCGAGGAACACGACCTGATCATCGGTGCTGTGCTGATTCCCGGGGCTAAAGCTCCCAAACTGATCACCCGTGATATGCTGAAAGAAATGCGTCCCGGAACCGTCCTCGTTGATGTCGCTGTCGATCAGGGTGGCTGTATGGAAACCACTCAACCTACTACCCACGCCGATCCGACCTACATCATCGACGATGTATTGCATTACTGTGTAGCCAATATGCCCGGTGCGGTGCCGGCCACTTCTACCCCTGCCTTGACAAATGCAACCTTACCCTACGCGATTCAGCTTGCGCAAAAAGGATGGCAACAGGCCTGCCGCGACAGTGAGCCCCTAAAGAAGGGACTGAACGTTATCAAGGGCGAAGTGGTGTATCGTAGTGTGGGGGAGGCCTTTGGGATCGGGGTTACCGATGTACATGATTTCCTATAGCCCACTGCATTCTTCGCTTGAAACGAAAGGGGGAATTGGGGAATTGGGGAAAGGGTTAAACTATCCCTCTCCCCAATTCTCCCTTTCACCCTCTCTCCAACTCTCCCTCTCTCCAACTCTCCCGTTCATCTATTTATTCAACAGCATAAGCTTGTGGGTTTCCACGGAGTTCCTTGCGTATACCTGAACCAGGTAGGTACCTGCACTCAGGCCACTCAGATCCAGATTATAGGCTCCGTAGCCCACCTGACGCTCCCGCAGGGCCTGTCCGGTAGCTGCCTGACGAACGATCACGGTCACTTCGTTTCCGAATGGTTCCGGTATATCCAGGCGCACCGTGCGTGCTGTGGCCGGATTAGGGAAGAGGGTACTTCCACTCAGATCGCCGACTACGGCCGTAGTGTTATCTACCACACACATCATTTGTAATTCGAAAGCACCGATGTCACGACGATCGTCGAAGACCATCCTGCCGCGTTGATCGGCACTCATGTCGTTCGGGTTACCGGCATTGACCGCGTTGCTGGGGCACTGCAGAGCGTGGGTCATAGTGGCTCCGCCATTGTCTGCTAGTGGTCCGAGGTTTGGATCTTCCGCCAAACCGGCCTGGCCTTCAATATCAGTGGTGTCGGCAGTGTACACATCGCCATCGTCTTCGCCAATGAAGTTGTAGCCTTCCGAGGTGATCATACCACTACCGGCAATATCCTGTCCCATACCATCGGCTGCATTGGTAGCAATGATGGAACCGGCAATGACGATCATACTGGTATCGGTTACCTGGATACCGCCACCCATGCCGGTTGTACTGTTCATGGCTACAGTGGAATTAGTGATCATAATACTTCCGCTATTGGAGATTCCCCCGCCATTAGTGGCGCTACTATTCCCGGAGATGGTGCTTACCATCACGGATACGGAACCATTATTATCGTTTTGTAAGCCACCGCCCTGTCCAGTGCCATCGACCATATTATTGGCAATGGCAGAGGCATTGATCTCGATAGTACCACCGGCGTTGAAAATGCCACCACCACCCTGGTTGGCCATGGCACCGCTGGCGGTGTTATTCATGATTTGAACGCTATCGATCACCATCAGGCCGCTGCCGTTCCACAGACCACCACCTTCTGCGTTGGCCGTATTATTTGTAACCAAACCGCCACTGATCATCAGATCACCGGGTCCGGTGATATGCACGCCGCCACCGTTACCCGGTGAGCTGGCCGTGGCGTTACCGTCTAGCGTTACGTCGATCAGGGTGAAAGTAGTGCCTGCACCGGAATTGTCTTCGATGCCACCACCGGCACGGACCGAGGTGTTGCCGCTGATCGTGGAATTCACCACCGTCAGGTTACCGCCCATATCGTTGAGAATACCACCTCCGGAACCCGTTAAGCCATCGGCAACATTGCCGGAGATAAGGGGTTGGTTGCGAATCTCGACGGTACCGCCGGCGTTAAAGATGCCGCCACCACCCTGATCGGCGGGCGCACCGCTGGCGGTGTTATTCATGATTTGAACGCTATCGATGACCATCAGGCCGCTGCCGTTCCACAGACCACCACCTTCTGCGCTGGCCGTGTTATTTGTAACCAAACCGCCACTGATCATCAGATCACCGGGTCCGGTGATATGCACGCCGCCACCGTTACCGGGTGAGCTGGCCGTGGCGTTACCGTCTAGCGTTACGTCGATCAGAGTGAAGGTGGTACTGTCACCTGAATTGTCTTCGATGCCACCTCCGGCGCGCACGGCCGTATTGCCGCTGATCGTCGCTCCGTTGACGGTCAGGTTGCCTCCGGCATCGTTGAGGATGCCGCCGCCGGAGCCGGCAGCTCCCGTAGCTTCATTGCCGCGAATAATACCCCCATCAATGATAAGGGTGCCCCCGGCATTAAAAATCCCGGCACCTCCCTGATCGCTTGCATCTCCTTCGGCAAAATTTCTGGCGATCTCAACGGTATCCAACCTCATGGTTCCCGAACCGTTCCATAAGCCCCCACCTTCGGCAGCAGCCGTATTATCGTTAAAGACAGCCCGATTAATGTTTACTGTGCCCATTCCTGTTACGTGCAGTCCTCCGCCATTGCCCGGAGCATTGCCGGTAGAGTTACCCTGTAAATTGGCTCCCCGGATAGTAAGACTGGAAGAGGCCCCGGCATTTAATTCGATTCCGCCACCTGCTCTACTTGCGGTATTTCCATCGATAAACGTGCCTTCAATGGTTACCTGAGCACCATCCAGGATCAGAATAGCACCGCCGCTACCGCTGGCACCAATTGCCGAATTATTACTCAATTCGGAGTCGCCACTAATGGTTAGGGACCCACCGCTAATGGCAATCCCGCCACCTCCCTGAGTAGCCATATCTCCTTCGGCTTCACAATCGGTGATCTGCACATTAACTAAGGTTACATTGGAATTTTCAATGAGTATGCCACCACCAAGATCGGAAGCACGCCCGTCGATCAGGGAGAGATTCTCCAAACGCACCGAAGCGTCGTTAGTAATGCGCAAAATACGGTTGAGATTGGCTGCATTCAGCGTGGTGTTCAATAAGCCATTTCCCTGAATCACCAGGTCTTTGTCAACGACCAATTCTCCCGCAGTGATCGGAAGTAAAAGGCCATTCAGCCCAAGATCAAAGGAAATAGTATCACCGGCAACAGCAGCATTAATAGCAAACCGTAATGACCCGGCGACATTATCGCTCAGGGTGGTAACCGGAATAACGGTCGCCCGTGCGGTAGTGAAACCACCTGCCATCAGGGTAACAACTAACAATAAGATTTTGGATAAACGTGCAATCATAGTAACTAAGTTTGTTTTTGGGTGTATCAACAAACTAGTTACGTAGTACACCATTGTTCTGGATTGGCAAAAAAGCAAATACATCAAAACAGGGCGGGTCCCTCCGATTTGTCAGTCCGGGTCAAGTGGTATCTGTACTTCAATGACGGTACCATCGCCGGGGGTGCTTTCAATATGGAGCTCTCCTTTCAGGAAATCCGTACGCGATTGCATACTGCGTAATCCGAGCCCGCCATTAGTCCGGTCGGTATCAAAGCCTTGTCCATTATCTTCGATAGTGAGCTGTGCCTGGTTGGCCAGCCAGGATAACTGCATTAAGACCCGGGTCGGGGCACTGTGTTTCAGGGCATTTTGCATTCCTTCCTGAGCAATGCGATACAACATTATTTTTCGGTCTTCCCCAAAATCCTCCGGTTCCTGCCCGATCACCTGACACCGTACCTCCGCATCGTGTGCCTTGTCGAGATCCTGGGCCAGATCGGTCAGAGCAGGGCCCAGACCAAACTGAAGAACATCGGGCATCATGTGGTGAGAAATTCGCCGGACCTCCTCGCTGGCGTGGTCGAGCATTTTATTTACATCCGACCGGACCGCTTCGGGGTTGGTGGTGGACAAGGCAGCTCGAACGTGTAGTTTAATGGTCGACAGCAGGCTACCCAGACTGTCGTGGAGATCCGATGCGATGCGCTTGCGTTCGTTTTCCTGGCCCCGGATCATGGCGTGCAAAGTATGCACTTGCTGTCGTTGTTCTAATTGTTGAATGCGGGCTGCCTGTAAGTCAGCCTCCTGTTGACTGAGTCGGTTTTCCTGGGCCAGTCTTTGCCTATACCATGCTACGGCCCCGACGGCTAAAAACGCAAAGAGAATGGTAGACAGGGTCAGAGCTATCCGGCTGGTCCGTTCCCGCTTTACCAATGCCCGTTGCAACTCGTTTTCGATACCTAATTGTTCCAGTGCCTGTTCCTTCTGACGTACCTCGTATTGAATATCCAATTCCTGCAGGGCTTTTTCTTTTTCCTGAGTCAGCAGGCTGTCCTGCAGCGATTGCTGAACTTCTTTTGCCCGATAAGCCTCTTCGTATCGTCCGCTTTTGGCGAAAGCCTCCGCTAATAAATAATACCCCTGCGCCAGACTTTTCAGGTATTGTAAGCTATCGGCCAGTCCAATAGATTTCTGAAGAATAGGTATTGCCTGCATGGGTTGATCCCGGTCCAACAGTAATTCGGCATAGGATTGGTATGAATCGACGAGTTCAAAGCCCTGGTCCAGTGACTCTCTTAGATTAATGGAACGCAACAAATAAGATTCCGCCAATTCCAGTTCCCCTTTTTCTCGGGCAATTTGCCCCAGGGTCATCAGGCTATAGGCTATCCACCAGTCGCGACCCAGCTCGTTTTCCAGCTCAAAATTCTTTTCGCCCCAATACTGTGCACTATCCAAATTACCGGCTAGTAGTTCATTGGTAGCCAGATTTCCGTAAATCATCGACAAGGTGGATGGTTTATCCAGCGGTTCGATCAAACGACGCGCACGATGGAAGGTGGCCTTGGCTTGGTCCAGGTTGTTCCGGTTGCGCTGAATATTGGCAATACTGTTCAGGGTATTGGCCACCGACTCGGGACCAAAATAGATCTCGTTAATAGCCAGTTCCCGATAGTAGTATTCCAGGCTTCGATCGTAATCGCCGATCAAACTGTAAATTACACCCAGGTTGAATAAAGGGCTGGTCATACGTGCTGTATCACCAACTGATTGGTAGTAGGCAAGCACACGCTGAAAGGTATCCAGAGCTGCCGGAAATTCGCTGCGCAAACGATGAATCAATCCCTGGTAATGGAGCTGGACCATTTTGGACTGCTGATCTCCTATTTGCTCGTGTATTCGGCGGGCGCGTGCGATGTATTGCTCAGCCGAATCCAGTTGGTACTGATTCAAATAATACCAGGCCAGGCGACTGTTCCAATACCCCCGGGCTGAGTCCGTTTCCGCAGCAGTCAGTTCCCGGTGTAAACTATCCGCCACGGACGATTGTGCCGTCATTGATCCCGTTATCGCAAGAGACAGGACGAACAGCAGAATGGATATTCGGGTGTGGGTTTTAGCAATCATTCCGTGACAGATTCTTCATGAAGCTACAAATTTTTAAGGTGCTTCCGCAAAAAGGGAGAACACCTAGGACAGGTGCTCTCCCTTTCCATGTATGGCATTACCTCGTCAATATCATTTGCCGGGTTTTAATCAATTGACCATCCACCCACAGGGAATATTGGTACAGACCTGCCGGCAGACTGTTAGCCTCGATCAACGTAGCCCCGCTCCCGCGATCACTTAGCTCAATATCGCGGATCATTTGCCCGTTAGGAGCCGTTATAAATAAACGGGCGGACCGGGCGTCAGATGGTAATCGATAAGCGATTCGGGTTGACTCCGTAAACGGATTAGGTGCATTTTGGTCGAGCCAAATAGTTTCCTGTTCCGTAGCTTCGGGTAATGCTTGCCGGATGTTTGCTACCTGATCCAGCAAATTCTGATACGCCTCTTCCAGGTTCCGATACTTGCGGCGCATATCTTCCAGTTGGGCTTGCTGTTCCTTAATACCCTGGGTGAGGACAGGGATCAGCATTTGGTAATTCATTGCCTTAAGTTGCTCCGTATGTTGTCCTGTTTTGTCAGGATCCGCTACGGATTCATTGAATTGAACATCGGTGTCGCGAACCAGATCTGGGATCACACGCTCCACTTCCTGCGCAATAAATCCATACTGCCGGCCTTTCGGTAAATTGAGCAATTCGTACTTATCAGTCTGGCGATACGTGTAAGAAGTAGGTCGTAATTCCCGAATGATATCAAGCGCTCCTACTACTTCTTGTACCTCTTCTTTCAATCGACTATCGGAAGTCACCCAACTGCCACTACCCGTCGTGAAGGCTTCGCCATTGACGTACAGGGCGTAGCCACTACCTCCGGATTGCTTATCAGCGTATACCCCGTAAATAGTAGAAGAACCAAAGGAAAAGCTGGGTCGGGAATAAACACCATAGATGATCTGGTTGGAACTCAGCCCGGATGGCTCGCTCTTAACACCGTACACTGATTGAAAAGACTGGCCTGTAAATTGCGTAAAAACGGATATTCCATCCTGGTAAGGACCGCTGACAAAAATTCCGTCGATGTACGAATCAGCTCCGGTCTTGGAAATGCCGAGGTTGGTCATTCGTGCATCACCATCTACCTGTAATTCGATACCGCTCAGGGGCGTCGTTCCCACCCCCAACTGGTCTGTAACGTGTACATTACCGCTGAACTGGGCAGCGTACCCTCCCGCACCGGTATGGATGGAGACCAGCGCCGTATCGCTGGTCGTAGAGGACATTAATTTATTGTAGAGGCCAGTATGCCGCCCGCTTCCATTCTTTTCCACCAAATGATAGGCTCCGAAGGTATGCGAGGAAGAAGTGGGATGTGACAGGACACGGTTGAAGATGCCAAACATATCGCCGGTAGGGGTATTGGAATTCGCCAAAAGATTTTTTATGCCGTACGCGACACCCGTTCCTCCCGGAAACCCGTTATTGATGATGCCGTGGAAGGTTCCGTCGGCGCTGGCCGTCTGGGAAGTTACATTCTGGATGCCATTCCGACCGGTTGCCCCATCGATAGACGTAAAGATGGATAATCCGGTTTTAGCACCAAATGTCTGATTGCTATTGTGCTCAATCTTGAGGATGGGCTCATTCAGGGAATTGCTGAAAGAGCGGAGCAAATGTAAGGTTGCATCGGGATCCGTCAGCCCGATCCCTACCTGGCCCAAATTGTAGTAGATATCAGGATTATTTTCAAGCCACAAGCTGGAACCTCCACCTCCACCCGGAATGGCCTGAGTCCCCAGATTGCCATCGTTATCGGTGATGACCATCTGGGTCCCGTTACCGCCCAGGGCGCCAACTCTGGCATTTCCCTCGACATTCATATCCTGACTACGGAGCTGAATGCCCCAAAGACTACTGACAAACAAAAGAAGTAAGACACGCTGTTTCATGATCGGATTTTTGGTGTAATTGAATGGAGAATGGTCCTTGCGGACTATCAATAACCAATATCCGGTTGTTAGCAGCAAAGAGAATCACGGACCCACCCGAAACGGGCTTATCCCGGAAAACCATGACCGCTACTCGAGCAGTCCCCGCTGCATAGCTTTACGAATCAGTCCTACGACGTTGCGCACATTCAGCTTAGTAAGCAGATTTCGCCGGTGGGACTCAACGGTGTGTTCACTCAGGTGTAACTCCCTGGCAATTTCTTTAGTCGTCAATTCGGAAGCGATCAGGGTGAGCACCTGCTTTTCCCGGCGGGTCAATTCCGGAACAAATTCGTCGTGATTACTGGGCTGGCTCCGCAGTGTTTCCATCAGGGTATTGGTCACCGACGGATTCAGGTAGGTTTCTCCTTCCATTACTCCCCGTATAGCCCGGACGATCTCTTCGGCTGCTGAATGTTTCAATACGTAGCCCGAGGCACCTGCCTTGAGCATTTGCTGAATGAAGACCCCCTTTTTGTAACTGGTCAGGGCCAGTACTTTCACCTCCGGAAAATCCGTAGTAATGGTACGGCACAATTCAATACCGTTGATCACCGGCAGATTAATGTCCAGCAGAGCAATGTCGAGGTCCTGCTCCCGAAGGTGGTCCAGAGCCTGTTTGCCGTTGGCCGCCGTTGCGATGATCTCCAGATCATCCTCCTGACCAATGAGCAACTGAAGGCCCTCGATCAGGATCTTGTGGTCGTCGGCAATCAGGATACGGGTCATGTTAGCGAACTTTTTGCAGTTGCCCGTTCACTTCCTGCACGATGAAGGCTCCCGAGAAACCATTCCGTTGAACGGAAGGCAGGATGCGGCGTGCCTCGTCCAGTGACCGGAAACCACTCAAAAGTTTTATGGTCAGGTCACCCCGCCGGAAATCCTCAATGGTACCGTACTGATTCACCTTTGAGGGATCGAACCAACGCGTATTGCGAAGCGCCGCTAATTGGATTTTATAGGTCCCTGAAACCGAGTTGTTATTTCCGGGATTGAAAGGTGGATTATTATTTCCAGTAACACCACCCGAAGTAGCTGATCCGCCGGCCTCTTCCACAATAAAGGCACCATTATAGCCCCGGGACTGGACCCGCGGAACGAGGTTTTGGGCTTCCGAGCGGGTGGTGAACACCCCCAAACGGGCCTTATAGCGCCCTCCTTCCTGAACTACGTACACGTCGCCCATGGTCTGGATATTGCTAAAGGCGCTCATATTAGGAGGCCGGGAAAATACACCCAATTGAATAGCATAGCCACTGCGGGTTACACCGCCACTGTTATTACCCGAATTATTGCCGGTATTGCCCGAATCAATCCCCGGATCGATGGCTGATCCCGATGAATACAGCGGAATGGTTCCCAACACGCTGGGACTTATTGTTTCATTGGTGGTAAGGTTTCGGCTGATCTCCCGGAAACCAGCTCCGGAATATGTAATGATATACTGGGTATTCGGCTGTAAAGCCAGGGAAAACTCACCGGTTGCCGATGTAGTTGAACGGCTGGTACTCCCCGTGTTTTGGTTGCGGGCAGTGACGACAATATTGGATATCGGGTTCCGTGAATTAGCGTCGATCACGCGGCCAAAGAATTGCTCACCGGTTCGTACCAATGAGATTTCCACTTCGCCCAGGGATGTAGCCTGATATCCATTTAAGTTATACCGTTTTTGGGCGTAGCCCTGACCATTTACAATGAGTTCGCAATTCATGCTTGCATCAACGGGAAAAGTAAATACCCCCCGACCATCAGTGGTAAAAACGTCATTGCCGTAGCTGTTACCGGTACAGTTCGACAGGTTTACCTGAGCCCCCGCAACGGGTCGTCCGTCCGAAGCACTTACTACGCGGAATAACACACTCGACCCGGCCCTGGAGACGCGGTACAGATCCTCCGCACCACGGCCTCCAACGCGATTGGATGCCAGATAACCTACATTTTGCAGGTTATCGTATACATAACCGTAATCATCACGTGGAGAGTTAATCGGGAGGCCTAGATTGCTGACACTGGTCCACTGACCATTGCCTTGCTCTGCCTGAAAGATATCATAGCCTCCGAACCCAATGTGCCAATCGGATGCGAAAAAAAGATTGGTGCCGTCGAAGAACGGAGCTATCTCATCGCCGGGCGTATTGACGGCGGGTCCTAAATTGATCGGGAAGGTCCAGCTTTCGTTTTGTCGATAACTAATATAAATATCGTAGCCACCATACCCTCCCTGGCGATCAGAAGCAAAAAACATCGCTTCGCCGTCGGGGGTAAATGCCGGGTAGCCGGTATGTCCGTTTGGATCATTATGGGGAAAGGCCCGCTCGTTATACCATTGACCATCGGGTCCTACTTCGGCCAGGAACAGACTTATCTCCATTCCGCTGGTCGATAGATGACGAGTACCACTGACGAAGTTGTTACGGGTATAAGCCACGTTGGTACCATCGCTGGAAAAACTTACCGGCCCTTCACCGCGTTCGGTAGCTTCTCCTTTCAGGAAAACCGGTGGCTGCAGTTGACCGCCGGCAGTGGTTTGGGAAATAAAGAGTTGGTTTTTGGCCTGACCATCCCAATTGTAGGTAGATCGCTGAATATCGGTACGAGCCGAGGAGAAGACTACGCGGTCGCGGTAGTAGGCCGGTCCGAAATCCGAGGCTGGCGTGCTTACCCGCTCGTTTTCTACATTGATGTCGGGATTGGAGCCCCCTTGTCGTTTGGCCCATTCACAGGTCTCGGCGTAGTGGTTGCCAACCGAAGCATCCCCCCCTTCCTGGCCGTATTGAATGAAATAGCCGCGGGCTTCGTCGTAGCGGCCCAGTCCCTTTAATGTTTTTGCGAAGTTGAGTATATGCCGACGCTCGACCCGTCGACTTTGCACGGCGCGGGCATAGTAATCGGCCGCCTGTTCCAATTCGTTCAGGTGGCGATAGCAATCAGCAATATTGCCTAGTGCTTCTACTTCATCCGGACGACGCTCCAGGACCCGCTGGTACGAATCAATGGCCAGGTTGAAGGCGTGGAGTTCGTATTCATTATTTGCCTTGCGCAATAATGAGCGCACTGTTTGTGCAGATGCAGATCCCGCCAGAAATAAAGCCAGCAGGATCAAAAGGGTTCTTTGCGTGTGTTTCATACTGTCCCGTACCGTTTTTGGAGTTAAACTGACTAAATATACCTTTTATTACTTTTCCGGCAAAAGGGGTAATGAACTGCTGCCAGATGATTGCTTCCATTTCTGATTTTCCGAGAGGATGGTGTTTGCGTTGAAAATCTCCTTTTGAAAACCAGAAATGGAAACGGTATGCGCTTGCCGGACTTATTTTCAACGCGAGGCTGCGGAAGACAAAATAGCTATGTCCAATTGTACGTAAGTAGGGTCGGAAACAGGATGTCCGCAGCCTTTTTTTGCTTGGGCGTAGGGTTTCCAAAACACTGAATTCGCATTTTCCAACCGGAAAAAGCAGCAGTACAATTCGTCCTTAGTAGTCGGTAACCTATTTTCACAAAATCTAATTCAAACACATTCACTAAATTTGGAGAAAAAATATGCCCGCCTCGCCCCATCTCGTCCAACTGTACATCTACCCCATTAAATCCCTGGGTGGCATAGCCCTCAATGCTGCTATGCCCCTGGGCAGAGGTCTGCAATACGACCGCCGCTGGATGCTGACCGATCCCGACGGGACTTTTCTTTCCCAGCGTTCCGATCCGCGCATGGCTTTATTAAAACCACAAATTCAGGACGGGATGATCGTGTTGCCGCCTTTGCAGGCCGATGATGAACCTCTGCTAATCTCCCTTTCCGGGCCCGAATCAACCAGCCTGGTAAAGGTTCAGGTTTGGGATGATTCCGTGGCCGCCCTCCCCTACCCATCAACAGTTAATGAATGGTTCAGCCGGCAACTAGACCGACCCTGCCAATTGGTTTATATTCCCGATTCCTCCGATCGTCAAGTCGATCTCGGCTATGCACAACCGGGCGACCAGGTAGGCTTCGCCGATGGCTTTCCGTACTTGGTTACCACCATTTCTTCCCTGCGCGACCTCAACCACCGCCTGGATAATCCGGTAAACATGGAGCGTTTCCGTCCAAACCTGGTGATCGAAGGTGACCTGGAACCCTGGAGTGAAGACAACTGGCATCAATTCCGCATCGGTGACTTTACTTTCCGTTCTAC
Organism: Saprospiraceae bacterium; assembly: GCA_030148525.1. Lineage (GTDB taxonomy): Bacteria > Bacteroidota > Bacteroidia > Chitinophagales > Saprospiraceae > DT-110. The sequence goes on from JASBTH010000103.1 coordinate 16,795, forward strand.
CAAGCCCTGTGGTCGCTGCCAGGTAGTAACAATTGATCCGGCCACTGCTGAGCGAGGTGCCGAGCCCTTAAAAACGCTGGCTGGCTTTCGCCAAAAAGGGCATAAGATCCTGTTCGGCTTAAATGCTTGTCTAGACCTCGATTCAGCACCGGAAAGTGGCATGTTGCGCGTGGGAGATGGTTTGGAAATCGGAAATCGGAAGTCGGAGGTCGGAAATGAAAACGGCTCACGATGAACGGCTTACGGCTTACGGGAATTATAATTATTAATGCTTGATTTTTATTCAACATATTGATTTACAGGACCTTAAAAGAATCGCCTCATTGGAATCGACCCAATTCCCTAAATCTCCAACTCCCCCTTTCTCCCTTTCTCCAAATCCCCTAATCCCCTAATCAAGTAAAGGGTAGTAGGTATTTGGTATCGAGAAAATCGCCCCTCTCTCCCTTTCCCCAACTCCCCAACTCCCCAATTCCCCAATATGGCTGCCACTAAACCACCTCACGTAACTACCGCAATTACAGTTCATTGAACAAATACCCATCCAGATAGCGGCCACATTTTTTCGAAAAATTCACTTCTGATAGCGGCGCACCTGCTGCTATTTTACGCGAACTATCAATCTACAGGATATCCGAACTGGTTGGCCCGTACGGGCTAACCGGGTTTTCCTTTCAGCTTCGAAAACAATTGACCGATGAACAAAACGACCAATCGCCGGCAATGGCTGCAACGCGCCGGCTTATCGTCTGCCGGATTTTTACTGGCACCAGCTATCGCCAGCCAGGCACGCCCGCAAACTTCCGCTAAAACCTGGAGCAGTGAATCGCGGGTCTGGGAGCGCAACCTGACCTTTACACCCGAAATGAATGGCCTGAAAGCCCGTCTGCTCGCGAACGAAAACCCATACGGACCTTCCGATAAGGCCAAGGTCGCCATGATGGAAGCCATTTCCGACGGGAACCGGTATCAACATGCTGATGCCGCCAGGCTAAAAGCTATGCTCGCTGAGCGCGAAGGCGTTACTACTGATCATATCATCCTGGGCCCCGGATCTACCGATCTGCTGGAAAAAGTAGCGATCACTCAGTTCCTCGACGGCGGAAATGTCGTATCGGCTGACCCCGCCTATATGGCACTGATCAAGACCGCGCTGGCGTTCCGTGCCGAATGGCGTAATGTCCCCCTCACCAAAGACTGGGCACACGACCTGGATGCCATGTATAAAGCCATAGACTCCGACACCAGGCTCGTGTACATCTGCAACCCAAATAACCCCACCGGAAGCCTGACCGACAGTAATGCATTGCGGGCTTTTTGCCGTAAGGCAGCTAAAAAAACTATGGTCTTTGTCGATGAAGCATACCTGGAATTCCTGGCGCCCGACGAACAAGATTCCATGGTTGATCTGGTCGGGGAAGGCCACAATATTATCGTGACCCGTACCTTCTCCAAGATTCACGCCATGGCCGGATTGCGGGTAGGATACTCCGTGGGGTTACCCGAGACACTGGAAGCAATTACCGCCAAGGTCCGCGATAACATGGGACTCAACGTATCGGCCATCCGGGGAGCTATGGCCAGCCTGGAAGACGAGACCTTCCTCACCAATTCCCGGAACTGGACCAGGGAAACCCGCGCATTCACCTTCGATTCCTTGAAAGCACTGGGATACGCCCCCATTCCGTCGTACACCAGCTTTATGCTTTTCCCACTGCTCCCCGAAACGGATGGCAAGGCCTACCTCGAGCAAATGTATGGGCAAGGTGTCGGCGTGCGGGTTTTTGAATTGGACGATAAACCCTGGTGCCGCGTCAGCATGGGCACCATGCCCGAAATGCAACTATTTGTCGAATCCTTTAAGCGCGTAGCAGGCTAGGTACGACCGAACAGAAATTCCGTGTATGAATCCCGCGATCACGAAAACATTAAGTTTGTTCGCCCTCATCCTAATTGGCTGGTTTTTGCAGCGCAAACTTCGAAGCCGGGAAGAGTTGGGGGGCATCAAAATGCTCATCCTTAGTGTTGCCTTGCCCGCCACTATTTTCCTGGCGTTACTCAAAGTGGACATCGACCGGCAGTTACTGATCCTGCCGGTCCTGGCCCTTGCTTTCAATGGGGTCCTGCTGGGGCTGACCTGGTTCATATTTCCGGTCCTGACCGGGAAAGACCGGAAAAGCCCGACCATGCGTACCCTGCTGATGCTCATTCCGTCTCTTGCTCCTGGCTTATCCTGCTTTCCCTTCGTGGCTGAATACCTGGGTGAGGCCCCATTAGCAAGAGCAGCATTAGCGGATGTGGGGAACAAAGTCTTTGTACTCATTTTGCTGTATATCCTGGCGATGCGTTGGTATTACGCCAACCAGCAACAGGAACTCCAACCTACGGGGAAACGGCTCCGCGCCCTTCTGCGATCCCTGGCCAGCGAACCCGTGAACCTGGTCATTTTGATCGCACTGGGAATGCTGGCACTGGGCTGGCGTCTGGATACCCTGCCCCTATTCACTCAGGATGTAGTCAATCGCCTTGGGGTTCTGATGACGCCGCTCGTACTTCTTTTTATCGGAATGGCAGTGCGCATAAAAGCACAACAATTCATGGATGTATTCAGTTGGTTGCTGGTCCGGGCTGGTCTGGGATTTTTGCTGAGTGCGACCCTGATCTGGGCGGCCCAATTGGAAGGGTCTATGGCACTTTTGGCTCTCCTTTTCCCCCAGAGTGCAGCCAGCTTCTGGCCGTTCGCCCATATGTCGGCGGTGCAGGGTCTGGAAAGCAAATCCAGGGAGGCTTCATCCTACACCTTTGACACTCACCTCGCCTTGAACTTGCTGGCCTTATCGCTGCCTTTCTCTACACTCATTATGCTTGGTCTCTGCACCGTTCCGATGCCTGCCATACCGGTACAGCCGGCGCTCTTTTTGGGGATCGGAGCACTAGTGTTCGGTATCAGCATACAAGGTATGCGACGGAAAGGCAAGTCAAAAGCGGCCAGCCTTCGGCAGCCAGGGAAAACGGAAAAACATCCTGCCCAAGAACTCCATTTAGCAGAATCCTGAGGAGACGGGGGCGTGGAGACTGATAGGGAACGAAGAGACTACAGGGACTTAAGGGACTCGCCCGGGCCGGGTTCTCTCGTTTTGCTTGATTGCTGTATCTCTGCTCTTCTATGCGTGGAGCGGGGAGCATAGTGCGTGGTGCGGGTTCCCACCGCTGAAGCGGATGGGCTAAAACGGCCCACTGCCGACTGAAGACTGGAGACTGCCTACTGAAAGCGGAAAGCGGAAATAAACTGGAGACTGAAGACTGGAGACTGTGACTGAAGGGAACGAAGAGACTACAGGGACTTAAGGGACTCGCCTGAGCTGGGATACTTCGGTTATACTGTTCTTTTGTCGTCCTGCCCTTATACCGCTAGCGTAGTGCATGGTGCGTCGAGCGTAGAGCGTTCCTGCCTTCCGAAGCTGGCGTAGGCAGGGAGCGTCGAAGTCAACGCACGGAACGCACTGCGAACCTTCGCCCGTACGGGCTTCGGTGGGCAGAGAGCGTGGAGCATTGTGTGTGGTGCGGGTTCCCACCGCTGAAGCAGATGGGCTAAAACGGCCCACTGCCTACTGAAGACTGGAGACTGAAGACTGGAGACTGCCGACCTTTTGGCGAAAGCCAATACATTCCAACCACATTCAGCATTCATCATTGTGCATTGAGCACCGAGCATTGCCAATTGAGAACTGGAAGCCGTTCAAAAAAACATATCCATTATCACCAAAAAGCTGAATACCACACTCGCCACTCCATTCGTGGTAAAAAACGCCAGATTTATCCTGCTTAGATCCGTCGGACTGACTAGCGTATGTTGGTAGATCAGTAAGCCGATGAAGGCTCCTGCCCCCAACCAATGCAACCACTGGAATTCCGGATCGGATTGAGTTAGCCAGTAGCCCGCCAGTAATACCAACAAACCGCAAATGGTGTGCAGCACATTGGAAAGCAATAATGCCCGTGGTCGTCCCAACCAGGTAGGAATCGAGTACAATTGCTGGTCCTGATCAAATTCCACATCCTGCAGGGCGTAGATGATATCGAACCCGCTCACCCACAACAACACAATGGCTGAATAGAGGATCGGCAGCAGATCAAAGCCACCTCCTGCGGCCAGATAGGCGCCTATCGGAGCTAGCGCCAGTCCGAGTCCCAGTACGAAGTGGCACAGGAATGTAAATCGCTTGGTATAACTATAGCCCAGCACAATGAGTAACGCTACCGGAGAAAGGGCAAAGCACAAGGGGTTGATAAGCCAGGTAGTGGCGATAAAGAGCAAGGAATTGGCGATCACAAAAAGCAGGGCCGAACGCGGTGATATAACCCCGGCCGGGATCTCCCGCTGAGCAGTACGCGGATTTTGCGCATCGATGTCGCGATCCAGGAAACGGTTAAAGGCCATAGCCGCCGACCGGGCAAAGACCATACACAGCAAAACCAGTGCAAATAATCGCCAGCTAAACTGAATATCCGCCTGACGACTCGCCAGGAAAAAACCCAGTAGGGCAAAGGGCAAAGCAAAAATAGTGTGACTGAATTTGATCAGCGACAAGTAGTTCTTCATGGAGAATTTCTTGAACGTATCGATTACCCTGTTTCAAAGATAACCTTATGTTGAGAGGTCTCGGTATTTTCAGGTTGAGGTTCAGGTTGAGGTTGAGATTGGACCATGGACCGTGAACCGTGGACCGTTCAATGGTCAACCACTAAAGTGGTAATGATCAATACAATGGACCGTTCTGAACCACAACTAAAGCTGTGGCCTGATCTATCGTGTTCACCACACTCTGGACCGTAAACCGTGAAACGTGGGCCGTGAACCTTTTCAGGCTAAACATAAAAAAGCCTGCACAGTTTCACGCGCTGTGCAGGCCCAAACATCGCAAAGATGTTTTTTAGTTGTTTACGGACATGTCCGTACCGGCATCTTTAGGAAGTACTTCACCTTCCAGATAGATAAAGTTCTCCACTGGATTGGTGTTAGCGGTGATAGTCACCTTCTGGCTGCGGTTCCCGCGTTTGTTAGCCGTGTTGAACTCCACAACGATATCTGAAGATTCGCCCGGAGCGATTGGCTCACGTGGCCACTTGGGTACAGTACAACCACAGCTGCCGCGAGCGTTGCTCAGGATCAGTGGCTCGTTACCTGTGTTGGTAAACGTAAAGGTGTGAGATACTTTCTCACCTTCCGTAACGGTACCGAAGTTGAAACGCTGCTCTTCAAACGAAACAGAAGTGGTAGGACCAGCCTGTGCGTTTGGCGTTTGTACAGCCGACTGAATATCGTTGGCTGGTGTTACATCATTAGTTTGTACATCCTGACGAGCTGCGTCGCGCACGTCGTTGTTTCCGCTTTGGCATCCGGCCATCAGCCCTAATACGGCTACGGCGAAAAAGACGCTTTTGAAAGACTTCAACATTGTATGCTGTTTTTAGTGAATAGTTTTTGAATTACCTCGCATTACAAAGGTATTAAACCGTCTTATATCACAACAGTTCTAAGGCCCGGTATTTTGTTAACGCCCTGTTAACCAGTCGCTAAAACCAGACAATCCCATGGCATTCAGGCAAGTATCCGCCGAAAGCCCCCCCTTTCGTGCCGCTCGCACACCGTAGTGAATATCGTGAATACCGGCCGTACTGTGGGCATCCGGATTCACACTGATCCATACTCCTTTTTCCAAAGCGTATGGAATCCAGGTCCAGTCGAGATCCAGTCGATAGGGGTTAGCATTTAATTCGATGGCTACACCGTGCTCGGCACAGGCATCGATCACCCGCTGGTGATCAATAGGATATCCTTCACGGGATAAGAGCAACCGTCCGGTCGGATGCCCCAGCATAGTTGTCCGCGGATGAGCAATAGCGTTCAACAACCGCTCCGTGGCTTTGGCCTCATCCATCCGTAAGTTGCTGTGAACCGAAGCGATGATCACCTCGAACAAGGCCAGTGTATCTTCCTCGTAATCCAGGGATCCATCGCTCAGGATATCACTTTCGATCCCCTTAAAAATACGGAAAGGCGCCAGTTCCTGATTCAGGGCATCGATCTCCTCCATCTGCTGGCGCACCCGGTCGGGCTGCAAACCATTGGCGTAAAAGGCTGATTTGGAGTGATCGGTTATGACCAGGTACTCGTAGCCCTGGTCGCGGCTATACTCGGCCATTTCGCGCAGCGTATTGATGCCATCACTATAGGTACTGTGGCTGTGAACGACACCTTTGATGTCCTCATCAGTCAGCAATGTCGGTAAGGCATCTTCGCGAGCCCGTTCCACCGCCCAAGCCGATTCGCGCAGTGCCGGATCGATAACGGGTATCCCTGCTTTCGCAAAAAGGGCCGCTTCGGTGTCAGCCTTCGGCAGGTCGGCTCCGAAGGCTTCCAGGAATTCAGCGGTAGCGGTCGTCCGAAAAAGGGTCCGGGGAAATTCAGCCGGAGCACACAGATGAATGCGCACGGGATAGTCCTCCGCGGTGCGGGCATAAATTACCTGACCTTCAGCGGTATCTTTTATCAGGCTTTCGCCAAAAAGGGAATTCGGTATTTCGGTCTGCCCCACCAGTACATCGATACCATCGAGCGTGATAGCCTCCCGGCGGATGGGGCCCGTAAGGGAAACGGGGGTTTCTTCGCCCAGCTTGTCTTGCAAATAGGTAATCGTTTGTGCTGCGGCCTGCTCCAGACTGGCGTAGTGGAATTGATTGCGGGTGCGTTGAAAATACTCCAGCTTTTGTTTGAGATCATCTTGAGTCTTTTTACCGAACCCCTTCAGTTCAATCAGTCGGTTTTCGTTAACGGCGTAAAGTAGTTCGCCCACCGATTCCACCCCGAGATCATCCCATACGGTCTTCACCTTTTTGGGGCCAAAGCCCGAAATAGATAGCATCTCCACAACTCCGGCTGGTGTTTTTTCCAGGTATTTATTGAGGGTTTGCATTTCCCCCGTCTCCACCAGCTCCCGGATTTTAGCACTGATAGCTTTACCTACCCCCTTAATCTGGCTAATCTCTTCCTCGCTCATTTCCGCCAGTGGCTCCTGCAATTTGCGCAATGTCATATAGGCATTGCTGTACGACCGGATCTTGAACTTATTCTCCCCGTGTAACTCCATCACCTTCCCCAGCAACTGAAAGGTTTTCGCTATTTCTTTATTTGTCATATTCAGTTTGTGTTACCGGAAATACTCGATAATGGTTCGTACCTGTGCTTCCGCAAAAAGCTCTTGTACTTCGTCATCGAACAGCAGGGACGCATCGGCAAAGTTATCGAAAAAGAGGTGCTCTATCAGGATCGCCGGCATCAAGGTGCGCCGTAAAATAAAAAAGTTAGCCTCCTTATCGTGATCACCATCTGAGGTATCGGACCGCATGGTAATGCGATCCCCCAACAGGGTTTCCGTTTGATCCCAGTGGATCTCGGCAAGGCGATCGGCCCCCGTTACGCCGGGGGATGTGAATATCTCGTAGCCGCGACCATCGTGGTTTACCGAGGCATTAGCGTGTGTCGACACCAGGATTCCCGGCTGATAATTGCGGTGGTACCAATTCGCTTTTTCCACGCGCTGCTCTAGCGACAGATCCACATAATCGTGATGAAGGGGAAGATATTCGATACCCAGACGCTGTAATTTCCACTCAACCTGTTGGACCAGGGTGCGATTCCATACCCCTTCGTAAAACCAGCCGTCTCCGTGAAAGCTACCCCTGTTGTGCCGAAACTGCTTACCGGGGGCAGATACGTAATTACCGGAATGGTCCAGGCCACCATGGCCTGCATCTAGGAAAACGAACATATGGTACAGGTTTGAGGTGTGAGGTTTGAGGTGTGAGGTTTGAGGTTTGAGGTTTGAGGTGTGAGGTGTGAG
>JASBTH010000120.1 GCA_030148525.1 Saprospiraceae bacterium
AAGGCCGGCCATGATAGTTTTATCGAGTTGATCGGCCATGCGAACCACCACTTCCACACTGGATGCAAAACCGGTGTACCGTTTTACGCGCAGGACGTCACTGCCCGGGCGCTCCTCGTAATCAAAATCGGTGAAAGCAAAGGCATTGAAGATGTCGTTGGGGTTCCACACATTACTGATTCCCCAATTGATGCGCTGGCGCCCCAGACTGAATTCCCAGTCGCCGGTCATATACTCCACGTACAGTCGGTCGAGCATGGTATGTCCAACCCAGCTACGGCCTTCGAACAGTACTAGGGATCCATCGAAATAATCGTTATTTACGTCGTCGACCTGATCTCCATAATTGGGGGTCTGGCGCACCAGGTCTCCGTAGAACAAACGGGTGCGCAGGTCGGCCCGCACGTGCCAGTGCTCAGATAAGAAGCCATCGAGCTGCAGGCGATTGTGAAACAGGTTATCCTGAAGATACGTGGTCTTCCCCTCCTGATTGAAGAAAAGGCCCGCCTGCATATTTTTAATATAGCCGCGCAGTTGCCAGTAGGCCTTATCTTCATCCGACTGGCCCGCCACAGTACCGATTCCGGTGAAAACGATCAGCAATAGCAGTGAAAATCTCATGGTGCGGTTTATTATGACGTGGCCGGTTGACTCTGTTGCACATCCTCATCTATACGCCCATCGACCAGGGTCACGATCCGCCGGGCCCGGTCGATCACCCTTTGATCGTGGGTGGAGAACAGGAAAGTCACCGATTCGCGATGATTGAGCTCCGCCATAATATCTAACAGCTGGGCCGTAGATGTGGAATCGAGGTTGGCGGTAGGCTCGTCGGCCAAAATGAAGGTGGGCTTCGGAGCCAGGGCCCGGGCGACGGCGACGCGTTGTTGTTGCCCCCCCGAAAGTTCCGAAGGACGCTTGTTGACCTTATCTTCCAATCCAACGGCCCGCAGTAATTCCATAGCCCGCTCGCGCCGCTCCGCAGCGGGCCGCTTTTGCAATAGCATTACGAACTCTACGTTTTCCAGAGCGGTCAGCACCGGAATCAGGTTGTAAGCCTGAAAGACAAAACCAATATGGTCTTTGCGAAAGTCGATCAATTTGTTTTCCGACAGTTCTTCGATAGGTTGCCCCCCGACGATGACCTTCCCTTCGCTGGGCCGGTCGAGGCCGCCAATGATATTCAGCAAGGTCGTTTTTCCGGACCCCGACGGGCCGACGATGGCCGTGAATTCGCCCTTCTCAATATCGAGGTCAACCCCGTTGAGGGCATGGACTGGAATGGTGTCCGGGTTATAGGTTTTCGTGATTCCGCGTGTTGTAATTACAGCCATGACGTTGATTTATAGGGTTCTCCGACAATTTCCGCGCCTTGATAGAAATGCTTTCGCGATAAAATTGTCAGAGAAGAATTTATATTTTATGAATGGCAACGACCGGACGCAGGCGAATTGCCTTCCAGGCCGGGTATAAGGCCGCCAATACAGCGGTGATAAGCACACCGATGGGGATTTGATAATACACGACCGGTTCCAATTCCAGGAAGAGCTGTTCCGACAGGCCGTACTCCTGCATTGCAGTTGAAAAGGCCGACAGATCAATGCCCACCCGCCCGAAATAGGTAATGGTCAGGTGTCCCAAAAGAATGCCGATGGGTGCTCCGATCAGCGTCAGGAAGAGGGTCTCCAAAACGATCATACTGAACACCTTCCCCTTATTCATACCAACGGCCATGAGCATACCCAACTCTTTGATGCGTTCCAGCACGGCCATCAGCATAGTATTGATGATACCAAAGACCAGGGCCAATAGAATGATAGCGAGGTAGATGATAGAAATATTCTGGATCTGAGATTCATATAGCCGCAAATCGGGCGCCAGCTCTTTATAGTTTTCAACCAATAAACCCGGAAATGCAGCCTGAAAGGCTTCCTGAATAGTATCCAATTGCCCCGGATCATCCAGCAAAAGGGTCATCTCGTGGGCGATAACCCGGGAATCGGGCATAGACAGGGAATCGGGTAGGATGGAATCAGCAGGCAGCAGCAGGCGATTCAGATCGGATTGCCTGACCAGCACAATGCCTTCATCGAACCCTGTATTGCCGGATTCAAATATGCCGGTGACCCTAAATGCTCCCGCCGTAATAGTCCCACTGAGGTCCTGGAAGGTCAGCACTACCTTGGACCGCAGATCAACCTTTAGGTTTTCGGCCATTTTTCGTCCGATCAGGATCTGATTGCGGCGGGTTTCCCCAAAAAAATCACCGTCGGCCACCAGATCGTCCAGGTCGGTGACGGAGCCTTCCTGCTGTGGATCCACGCCACGGATCTGTACGCCCCGGTTCCCGTGGCTGGAAGCCGCCATGCCCGTTACCTGGGTACGCAGGCTGTAGCCGGCCAGTCCCTCCTGCTTTTTGGCGAAAGCCGCTAAGTCTGCCGGACTGGGTAAAAAGTAAGCCGAGCGGGCCTCCTCCTGGTAAGCGGGCACGTGGACCTGGATGTGGCCGACCATGGTTCGTATAGCATTATTGACGTAGGACCGAGCCATCCCGGTTGCGAAACCACTCATAAACATAGCGGCATAGATCCCCAGCATAATGGCGACCATCACCACCAGTGACCGGGTGGGATTACGCCAGATATTTCGCCAAGCCAAACGTGCTGTCATGATGCTAGTTTTTTGGATAATTAATTGCTTAGGCACGCATGGCTTCCACCGGCTTCAGGCGACTGATTCGCCATAGGGGGTACAAACCCAACAAAGCCGTAACGATGAACACCAAGAGTGCCTGGGTGCCAAAAATGTTCCAATCAAATTGAGCCGGGAAAATGGGTTCGAAACCATATTGCTCCAGCATGGTGGCGTAGGCTCCCGAAAACTGGATCGGATTCCTTTTCAAATAATAGACGATGGGAATACTCACCAAAATGCCCGCCACTGCGCCAATTATACCGAGCATCACGGTCTCCAGCCAGATCACACTACCCAGCCGTCCGCGCCGCATTCCGATGGAAGTGAGAATGCCGAATTCGTATTGCCGTTCCTGAGTCATCATCAGGATAGTACCGAAGATGCCGAAGGCAATGATGAGGTATAGCAACAAATAGACGATGACGTTTCCGGCACTATCCAGCGCTTTGGCTTCGAGCAATTCCGGCATCATTTCCGTCCAGTCGTGCCATGCATAATAGGTGGTATCCAATTCGGCCGACAGGGTGCGCTTAAGCCTGGGTAAAGCATCGGCATTGCGTATCTGGAGAGCCGCCGTCGTGACCATGCCGGTAGCTCCGTAGAAGTACTGAGCAGTGGGCAGCGACAGGTATAACAGCTGTTTATCAAGCTCCGGCGAAGGAAAATCAATTAGTCCGCGGACCGGGTATTTACCGGCTGCATTCACGCCGTGATATCCCTGAGAGATCAGCAATACGGTATCACCTACGCCCAGGTTCAGACGGTCGGCGACGCCACTAGCCAGCAGAGCGCCATCATCACCGGGCTTCAGGTAGGCCCCCTCGTACAGGCGATCGGCCAGGCCGGTAAAAGCCTGTTCCCGCTCCGGGTCGATACCGACTACCATAACCCCAAACGTTTGGTCCCCCGTCGAGGCCAGGCCAAAACTTTCGAGGCGGGGCACTATCGCCTCCACGACCTCAGTATTAGCGGCCAGTGCCTGCAGGGAATCGGTCAGGGGCATAGCCAGGTCCAGGCTTTTGTCCTCCCAGTAATCGCGTTGATGAACCTGAGCGTAGCCGTAGTAAAAGTTGACAACGTTATTGATCATATTATTCCAGGCACCGCGTTGCAAAGATTCCATCACGGAAGCGAACATCACGGCAAACAGAATAGAGGCCGCCGTGATGAAAGTGCGGCGACGGTTTCGCCAGATGTTACGCCAGGCTAGTTTGAATATCATGGTTGCCGATTAAATGCGTTTCATATTCTGCACGGAGAAAAAGGAGGTTTTTAGATCCACGCCAAAATCCAGGGATTCATACTCCACCACCGTTTTATGGCCTTCTTCATCGGCCGGCACCATTTCCAGTACAGCGGGCAGCAGTTTACCCCCCAACATTTTGACGTCTTTCCCGTACATGGTATTGACCAGGTAATTGTCTTCGTCGTAAAATTCGGTGCGCAGTTGCAGGTATTCGTCCTGGCTGATCCAGGTAATAATTTGCCCCCATACAACCGGAGCATCCGGCTTAGGGGTCAGTTCGATCCGGTAGCAGGTGCGTCCGTCGATATCCTCCGTACCCAGTAGGGAATGTTCGTAGTCCGTAACGATGGAGGACTCCTGAATGAGGTCATCGTTGGTGAAGTCAGACCCCATCCACGATTGCATCATCATGGAGGGTGGGAGTTTGATCACCCGATTAATGGTGGGTTGCCAATTCCAGATCTCTTTTTCGCGCTTCAGGGTTGCGGTGCCGCGGTCGCGGGCCGGAGCCGTGATTTTGATCAGAGCGTATTCGTTGCCGAGGCTCCAGCTTTTCATGGACACTTCGCGAGTCCAGGCAGGGCGGATAATAGTCATGGTGAGCTCAGCATAGCTGGAGGCTCCCCGCATTTTTTCATCGGCCTGGCGGACGATTTCTGTAGCATCCTGGGCGGCGGCGGTCATACCCGCAGCCAGGATCATGCTCAAGCATAGGAATTTTTTAATCCTCATTTGTTGTGGTTTTATACGGTTCGTAGCGCTGTAACAAACTTCGCTGAACTTGCTCCAGGGGATAGTCGACACCCATAGGGCCGGTACTCAAAAAGTGCAGGAAAATACCGTCCAGGGTCGCACCGAACAGATAGGCTTCGGCTTTGGGATCGGGTACGCCCATGCGTTCAAATAAGCGGATGGCATCCTCCAGGCCCCGTTCGGTTTTTTGCCGAAGCAGCTCGCTCATGCGCTGCATGATCTCTTCCTGCAGGGCCAGCATGGTGATCAGCTTCCAGTGTTTCAGGTCCGTTTTGACCATCTGGAAAGCTCCGGTCACGATCATTTGTATTTGCTCATACGGGTCGTGGGTCGTGGACGACAGAATCTCCATCAGATCTTCTCCCTGCTCGATCTCCTGACGGACAATGGCCTCCAGCAGATCATCCTTGGAAGCAAAGTAATTGTACATCAACCCCTTAGAAACGTTGGCAGCCTTGGCGATCTGACTGATCGAGGTATTGTGAAATCCCTGACGGGCAAACAACTCCAGGGCCTCTTCCATGATCCGGGCCCGGCTCTGCTGTCGTATTTCCTCAAATTGTTCCGGTGTACGTGGTGACATGTTTATTATTGACCAAACGTTTAGTCAAACTATATAGAAAGGAGTAGATAGTCAATAGGAGTGATGGTGATTTTTATCATTACCCTTTGCCAGGTATGAGGTTTGAGGTTTGGGGTTTGAGGTAACCTCTTACCTAACCTCAAACCCCAAACCTCAAACCTCATACCTCATATCTCATACCTGTCAATGCCGGTATCCCTTCCAGGTACCTCCGTATCGGTAAAAGGGTCCTTTCTTGTAGTGGAGGCAACACGTTTCACAGACAAAAACCCAGGGGCCCTTGCGTTGAATTTGGATACGAAACAAGGTGGTATGTTCCTCCGTACACTTGTGACAGATTTTTGTCTTCATCTTTTTTTTGCTGAAGCAACAAAGGCAAAAGGGACTTGTTTGACTCGCAACTCAAGTGGATGGATAGGCGGGCACCAGCCGATCAGGTGTCGGAAAAAACCGACGTTGCCATTACATTAAAGACTGGTTTTATGCCGGTATAGTTAGTAGTTTTGCACACTAAATGTCGCACCATCCATGAAAGTAACGGAGTACTTTGAAAAAGCCAATGGCAAAACACTAATCTCCTTCGAAATACTGCCGCCTCTGAAAGGAGGCAGCATGCAGGATATATTTGACACGCTCGACCCATTAATGGAGTTCAAGCCGCCCTTCATTGATGTGACTTATCACCGGGAGGAATACCTGTACAAACGTCGCGATAGTGGTTACTACGAAAAGGTAGCTATCCGAAAACGCCCCGGCACGGTAGGCATCTGTGCTGCCCTGATGCACCGATACGGAGTCGACGCCGTGCCTCACCTTATCTGTGGTGGCTTCACCGAGGAGGATACGGAGAACGCCCTGATCGACCTCAACTTCCTGAACATCAAAAACGTATTAGCACTTCGCGGTGATGCCCGAGCCTTCGAAAAGAAATTTATCCCCGAAGATGGTGGCCACAAATTTGCCCTGGACCTGGTAAAACAGATTGTCCATATGAATGAAGGCAAATATATTGACAAGAACATCGAAAACGGTTCGAAAACCGACTTCTGCATCGGGATTGCGGGTTACCCCGAAAAACACTTTGAGGCTCCCAATATGGAAATCGACCTGGAATACACTAAAAAGAAGGTGGAAGCTGGTGCTGATTATATCGTTACCCAAATGTTCTTTAATAATCAAGCCTACTTCGATTACGTAGATAAGTGCCGCGCAGTCGGCATCAATGTCCCCATTGTCCCCGGACTGAAACCGATGACCAAACGCTACCAACTGGCTTCCATCCCCCGTCATTTCTACATTGATTTACCTGATGCCCTGGCACGGGAAATGGCCAAAGCCACCACTGCCGAAGCCCGCCAGGAAGTAGGTATCGAATGGTGCATTCAACAGTCTAAAGAACTCAAGGAAGCCGGCGCCCCCTGCCTCCACTATTACACCATGGGCGATGCCGAGACTATCCGGAGGATTGTGGAGGCCGTCTACTAACCAGGTTTGAGGTGTGAGGTGTGAGGTTTGAGGTTAGGTAAGAGGTTACCTCAAACCTCAAACCTCATACCTGACACGGAACCTTTCGTCACTTTTCTGTGTTATAATAATGTCAGCATTCGCAAAAAGCGAACATTTGAGCACGCCTCTGCTCTATATCGCCACTTTTTTCTGCGGGTCCGTCAGCCTTTTTAGCGGGTTTTTATTCGTTTTGTCGGAAAGGCACCCTTCGTGCAGGCTGGCACTATTTCTGTACATTTAAACCACTAGTGTCCATGGATACACAAACACAAGATTTACGAGATTCTACCATCAACAAAGTAGTAGACTGGGTTAAAGCAAAGGGATTCCGAACCATCAAAGCAAAAGCAGAAGGATTTGAAGAGCCTTCCGCATTTACGCGTTCGGAGACAGACCGCTCGTTTATCCCGGATGTGACGGCCATGCGTCGAAATAAAAAGAACTACTTTGAAGTAGCTTTGAAAACCGATGATAAGAAAGTAGCCATTCGCAAATGGAAACTTTTAAGCACCATTGCCTCTATGAAAAACGGAAAGCTCTTTTTGTTCGCTCCGCGTGGACACAAAGCGTTTGCCCAGCGAATTGTTAAAGAGCGAAATTTAAATGCCGAAGTAAAGAGCATATAATTCGGTAGTTAAACCACTGCATACGTTCAGCTAACGGGACTTCCTCCCGACCCACTTTTCGCCAATCAATACAAACTCCGAATAATAACCGGCCTCTTGTACCGTTACGGGACAAGGGGCTTTCCTTTTGGCACATCCTGCAAAATTTTGTATTATTCGCATCTCCCCTAATTACGCACCCGTACCGTATGAACCGAAACGCTATCATCAACAAACACACCGTCCCGGCCGGGACAAGGCGCGCCCGACTCAGCGATTACTGTGTCGGCCTGTTCCCGGAATTACCCTCCCGCAAAGGCACTAAAAAAGCTATTGGCCGTGGTGCCATCCTGTTAAATGGAAAAACAGGAAAAACAGGTGATTGGGTAGAGCCGGGAATGCAGATCGAACTGTGTGAACTGGACCAGGCGCCCCGCTTTATTTTACCATTGCAGCTGTCCGTAGTCTACGAAGACGAACACGTAGCCCTGGTCAATAAACCCGGAGGAATTCCCGTGAGTGGCAACACGGGGCGTACCCTCGAACATGCGCTCCTCCATAATATTGAACCTTCCTCCCTGCCCGATGCCTACCAGCAGCCGCGGGCAGCTCATCGCCTCGACGCTCCCACCTGCGGACTGGTACTCATCGCAAAAACGAGAAGTGCCCGCGTACACCTGGGCGACCAGTTTGAAGTCAAGCAAATTGAAAAAACCTATCAGGCCATTGTGATCGGCCAAACGATGGCCGAAGGCCGTATAGAAGAAGCTATCGATAATAAAGATGCTATAACCGAATTTCAATTGCTGAAAAGTGTTCGCTCCCTCCACACCGAGTGGATTAGCTTATTATCACTGCGGCCTAAAACCGGAAGAACCCACCAATTGCGCCGCCACCTGTCCAACGCCGGTTTTCCGATTCTGGGAGACAGAGAGTACGGTAACCCGGGAGAGATCATGCGGGGAAAAGGGCTATTCCTCTGCGCTACTGCGCTAACCTTCGAGCATCCCAGCACCAAACAGACGATGAGTTTTTCCATCGACCCGCCGAGCAAGTTCCATATTCATCTGGAACGGGAACAACGACGCTGGGAACGCTACTACCTGCGCCGACAGGCATAGGGAGGTGTGAGGTGTGAGGTCAGAGGTCAGAGGTCAGAGGTCAGAAGTCAGAGGTCAGAAATCAGAGGTCAGAAATAAGCCCATCCACTTCAGTGGTGGGATAATTGAGGCCACCATATGGTGAAAAACCACATTAGTGGTTAAACCGTTCACTGCTCCACGCTCTACACCCGCCCAAACGGTGTGTAGGCGGGAACCTTAACCTAGAGGCTGAGGTTGAGATTGAGATTGAGGCTTCTAAACCTTAACCTAAGCCTAAACCTCACTCTTCCCCCGTTGCCACCGGCCGGGTGCCGGGGGCAATCCAATCACTCCAGGAGCCCGCGTACAAAGCAGCATCTCCTAACCCCGCTTCCTGATAGGCCAACAGGTTGCGGCAAGCCGTTACTCCGGACCCACAATAGAAGACCGTCTGTTCGGAACTGGTTTCACCAATTATGTCTGAGAAATGCTTGCGTAACTCCTCCGCCGATTTAAACCGCCCGTCCGCACCGATCGTCTCGGGGTGCGGAGCGTTTTTTGCTCCCGGAATATGTCCGGCTACGGGGTCGATGGGCTCCTCTTCGCCCCGGTAACGTTCCGGAGTCCGGGAATCGATCACCCGCCAGCCATCTTTACCGCTAATACGATCCACGTCTTCGGCCGATACCATACGCTTTTTACTGTCCCTGACCCTAAAAGTACGTGGTGTTACCCGGGGTTGCTCTGTATCCAATACATAGCCGGCAGCTTCCCAGGCCGCAATACCACCGTTGAGTACGGCAGCCGCCTCGTGGCCCAGCCAGTGAAGCATCCACCAAACGCGGGCAGCAATAGCCCCACCCATATCGTCGTAAGCCACTACCTGCACTTGCTCATCGATACCTAAGCCACTAAATAGTTTCACCGCCTCCGCTACCGAAGGCAAGGGGTGCCTCCCCGTCTCACCCGCTACGACCGGACCGCTCAGGTCCTCGTCCAGGTGGACGTATAAGGCCCCGGGCAAGTGGCCCGCCTCGTACAATCGCCTACCCTCATCGGTGTCTCCCAATCGAAACCGGCAGTCTAAAAATCGCCAATTGGGATCGTTGCGATGAGCATATACATCGGACGCCTGAATGAGGGTGGTGAACATATTGCTTACTGTTTTTTGATTGGGAGATGAACGAGTAACCCGACAGAAACCCGCCTAATATGTATCTTTCGCAAAATAACTAATCGACACAATAAACTATGAAGAAGCTTTTTCTTTTAGCGGCAGCTATTTTACTCAGTGTAGCCTCCCGGGCCCAATTGCAATCACCTTCCGATTTTCTGCCCCACGAATTGGGTGCTCAGTTCACGCCCCACCACCTGCTGGTGCAATACATGGAACACGTTGCCGAACAAAGCCCCCTGGTCGAACTCACCGAATACGGCCGCACCAATAAAGACCGCCCCCTGCTGTTGGCATTCATTGGTTCCTCCGAAAACCTGAATCGGCTAGACGCAATCCGTGAGAATAACCTCAAGCGGACCGGAGTTTTGGAAGGCCCAACAGATCCGGCCCTCAATGATATTCTGGTTATCTGGCTGAGCTTTGGGGTCCACGGCAATGAAGCTGCCGGTCCCGAAAGCGCGATGAACGCCATATACGAATTGCTCAACCATCCCGACCGGGATACCTGGCTGGCCAATACCGTCATCTGCTACGACCCTACCATCAATCCCGACGGATACGATCGCTACACTCACTGGTACCGCAACGTGAGCAATGTCATTCCCGACCCCAAACCCAGCGCACGTGAACACGACGAGCCCTGGCCGGGCGGACGGGTTAACCACTATTTGTTCGACCTGAACCGCGATTGGGCCTGGCAAACGCAGGTGGAGTCCCGCCAACGCATGGCCCGCTATAATCAGTGGTTACCTCAGGTACACGTGGATGTCCACGAACAGGGTTATAACAGCCCCTATTATTTCGCGCCCGCGGCCCCGCCCTTCCACGCCTACATCACCGACTGGCAGGCCGATTTTCAGGTAACTATCGGTAAAAACCACGCCAGGTATTTCGATGAGAATGGGTGGTTATTCTTTACCAAAGAGCGATTCGATCTCCTCTATCCCAGCTATGGTGACACCTACCCTACCTATAACGGAGCCATCGGCATGACCTACGAGCAAGGCGGCATCGGTGCCGGGCGCGCAGTTATCATGAACAATGGCGATACGCTAACCCTTTACGACCGCATTGCTCACCACACTACGACCGTGCTTTCCACCATTGAGATCAGTAGCCAGAATGCTGATCAACTCATTTCTGAATTCACCGATTATTGGTCGAATGCCCGGAGTAATCCTCCCGGTAATTTCAAATCCTTTGTTCTGCCCGCCACCAATCCGGCCGGTCGCCTGGCTTCCTTCACCAAACTCCTGGATCGCAATGGCATCACCTACGGTCGCGCGGGTAGTCGCACAACCCTGACGACCTACGATTACCAGACCGGTGCCACTAAGCGGCTCGATGTACAGCCCAA
Source organism: Saprospiraceae bacterium (assembly GCA_030148525.1). Classification (GTDB taxonomy): domain Bacteria; phylum Bacteroidota; class Bacteroidia; order Chitinophagales; family Saprospiraceae; genus DT-110. The sequence goes on from JASBTH010000120.1 coordinate 11,004, forward strand.
TGACCTGGTGGTCAGTGCCTACCAGCCCAAAGCGGTAATGACCCAGATCCTCCTGGAGCCCGAAACCTACGTGGAGGATAGCGTCACCTACGATATCACAGCCTGGTCGCTGCCCTATGCCTACGGCCTCGAAGCCTACGCCAGTACCGAGCGTTTAGATCCCCGGGATGCTTTTGAAGTCACTTCGGCCAACGTTCCGTCCACCCTGGATGCCTATGCGTATTTGTTGAAGTGGGATGACCTGTCGGATGCCCGATTTTTGGCGGAAGCCATCCAAAAAGGATTCCGGGTGCGCTACGCCACGGAGCCCTTTCGGGTCGACAATAAAGACTACGACCGGGGCACCCTCGTCATCACCCGGGCCGACAACCGGAAACGAGATGGTTTCGACGCCCCCCTGCAGGCCCTCGCCCGCGAACACAATCAAGATCTGGTAGCCACTCAGACCGGCTATGTGCAGTCGGGTTCAGACCTTGGCTCCGGTAACTACCGCCTGATTGAAGCACCGAAAGCACTGCTCCTGAGCGGAGAAAGCACACGCAGCAATTCCTTCGGACAAGCCTGGTACTATTTTGAACAAGATATCGGCCTGGACCTCACCGTACGCGATGCCGATCAACTCAGCCGGACCAACCTGGATGATTACAACACCCTCATTTTGGTCGACGGCCGGTACCGGTGGTCTGAATCCGTGCGCGATCAGGTAGGCGAATGGGTCTCGGAGGGCGGCCATATTATCGCCATAGGATCGGCCAACGGCAGCCTGTCAGGACAGGAAGGTTTTTCCCTCCAACGGGCCGAATCCACCGGAAACGGAGACGAACCTAATAATGAATCGGATTACGCCGGACAGGAGCGTCGCTACATCAGCAACCTCATTCCCGGCGCTATCTTTAAAGTCAGGATGGATGGCACTCACCCCCTGGCCTACGGTATTGGTGACCACTACTTCTCCTTAAAAACCTCCGGTACGGCTTACGCCAAAATCCAGAACGGATGGAATGTAGGCACCCTGGGTGAGGAGTTGATGGTTGCCGGTTTTGCCGGCCAAAATGCCCGGGAAGCCCAGAAAAACACCGCTGTTTTTGCCGTCCAAAGCCGCGGCCGTGGCGCCATCACCTACATGGTTGACAATCCACTGTACCGCTCCTTCTGGGAGCAAGGCAAGTTTTTGTTTAGTAATGCTTTGTTCTTTGTGGGAAACTGATTTGAGGTCAGAGGTCAGAAAAAACACTTCTAATTTCTGACTTCCACATTTGTCTCTTAAATTCCAAAACGAGTAAATTCCGGGGACAAATCCCGGTTTCCGGTCACCAATCCGTACATTCCTATTGTTGAAATTAAAAGAGGTATGTACGCCTATGCACTGGTACTCGATTGTTTTGGGGGTGGTCGTCGGCCTGATCGGTTTGGGAGAAAACTTGCAGGCCCAATCGCTGCGTGCTGATCGTGCCGACTTACTGGCTCGAACGGATCAATACAACCTTCCTTTGCAGGACAATACCGTGCTGCTGGAACGCGAACGAGCACAACGCCGCACAGGTCGGGCGCCCCAATTTGCCAAGTCCATACCGGTATACATCAAATGCCAGGAACGCGGTACCTGGTCGTATCCCGGGAAGGATATGGCCGTATGGCGACTGATCATTCCCTCACCCGGGGCCCATAGTCTGAATATAGGCTTTACGGACTTTCGGTTGCCGGCTGGTGCCCAACTGCGGGTTCAATCCGCAAATGGTGAGCACGGTACCGGTCCGCTAACTACGGCCGACAATGATCCTCACGGTACCTACTGGACACCGGCCCTGGAAACCGATACGCTGTTTCTGGAGCTGCAAGTACCCCGGGAAAAGATAGATGAGACCTTGCTGACCATTGGTTATGTCAATCACGACTTCATTGGGTTGAGCAAAGTCGTTTCCGGCAGTTGTAACCTGGATGTTGTTTGTTCGGCCGGGCAAGGCTGGGACCTGGTCGACCGCTACCGGGACATCATACAATCGGTCGGATTATTGACTGTTGATGGCCGCTCGTATTGCACCGGTTTCCTGGTCAATAATGCCCGCAATGATTGCCGCCCTTTCTTCATGACCGCGGAGCACTGCGACATCAGTGCCAGCAATGCCGGGAGTATCGTCGTGTACTGGAACTACCAAAATTCTTTTTGTCGCCAACCGGGCAGTATCAGTAGCGGTGGCACGGGAAATGGCTCATTCGAACTTATCAATAGCGGAGCTGCCTGGCGGGCCGAATACCGCCCCTCCGATATGACGCTGCTCGAACTCGACGATCCGGTGGCACCGGCCGCCAATGCCTATTTTGCGGGGTGGTCCAATCAATCCACTGCCTTTTCCGATACCGCCCTGACTATCCATCACCCGTCGAATGAGGAAAAACGCATCAGTTTTGAATACGATCAGCCCTATTTGGGAAAGTGGCAGCAGGGTACCGAAGCGTTTGACGATGGCGATCACGTGATAATTCGCAATTGGGAGGTCGGCACCACGGAAGATGGTTCCTCCGGAGGGCCTCTGTTTAACGTAGACGGGCAGGTTATCGGACAGCTCCATGGGGGACGAGCCGCCTGCAGTAATTCCGAATTCGATGCCTTCGGCTGGTTTGGCACCTCCTGGGAAGGTGACAACCACCCGACAAACAGTCTTAAATACTGGCTTGACCCCGACCGGCTGGGCCTTACGGAACATCCGGGTCGCTGGCATACCAGTTGCCAAAAAAAGCTGGAGGCCTCCCCCACTTCACAGGCCATCTGCCCGCAGGATACGGCACATTTTCAAATCCAGATTAGCGATGCCTTTGAAGGTGACGTTTTCCTTACGCCACTGAGCGTGGGAATAGGTTTATCAGTGGCTGCCGACCTGGAGGGCTCCTATTCTCCCGGCGAGCTGGTTGACCTGTCGGTCACCGCCTCCGGAAATGGAGGCATCGGTCCTGCCTTTGTGGTATTGGCGGCCATTGATGACCGCGATACCACCACGACTACCCTCGAAGTTTTTTTGCAAAATGAGCCGGCGCCATTCACCTTGATCTCACCTGCCACCGATACGGTGTACCGGGACGAAACCGTTTCCTTTTCCTGGTCAGCCAGTCCGAATGCCGAGCGGTACGAGCTGATCGTTGCGGAGGACTCCCTGTTTCAGAATACCGTCTATCAGGCGAGCACCAACCAATTGGAACGGCGAGTACCCCATCTCGCTTTTGAAGAGACCTATTACTGGCGGGTCACCGCCATTTCCTCCTGCGGCCAGCGACTGGCAGTAGGTCAGCCGATAACGATTGGTCCTGACCTTCGCATCAGCGTTTTGAAAAGCCCCCCCTATTTTTGCGAAAGCGAAACCCTGGAATACGAATTACAACTCGGAAACGGTTTTAGTGATCAGGTAGATCTAAGCTACTCCATCACTCCGGCGGGTACTGCACATTTTCACTGGCAGGGTGACCAGCCCCTGCTGGGAGGTGATTCATTCACGCTGCAGTTGGTATTTCCCACGACTCTGGATACCAATCGGGTTCAGATCACCGTATTCGCCAGCGATGGCTTCCGGAGTACGGAGCGAACCTTCGATTTCGACCTGCAATCAGTGCCTCAACCTCCCGACTTACTCTTCCCCGAAACGGGGGAAACGGTACTACCCGACGGCGTGAACCTCGAATGGAGTTTCGACGAACAGGTGACTGACTATCAATTAGTGCTGGCCAGGGATAGTACCCTCAATGATATTGTATTGGTACAGACGGTGGCCATTGGCTTTTTTGCCCTGGAAAGCGAGTTGCCCGCCGGCCGTTACTTCTGGCAGATTAAGGCCCGGAACTCCTGTGGTGATGAGGTATCGGAAATCCGCTCCTTCCGGGTGCAGGATAATGCGCTGGGCAAGCTCAATGAAACCAGCATTGCTCTGGAACCTAACCCAGCAACCACGGAGGTACAAGTCCACCTTTCCAAACCATTGATCGATGCGACCGTGAGCCTTTACAACCTGCAGGGGCAGTTGGTCTGGCAGGCGGAAGCGCCCGAAAAAAACCGGTTGATCATCATCCCCGTCGATCAGTTACCGAGTGGCATCTACGTGGTCCGCATTCATCAGCGGCAGGCTAGTTTGAGTCGCCGGATTGTAGTGCACCCGAGGTAAAACTAGTACCCGAACACTTCCTCCATCGACAACTCTTTGACGGGCCCGAATTGACTCAGGTAATCGAGGTCGACCCGCTCTTTACTCCCCATCACCAGAAAACTGTAGGGACGATTTTGCACGTATTCCCGCTGGAAGTCCAGTAACTCATCCAGGGTACCCCGCTGCATGCGCTCGTACATGTCGTGGCGGGTATCGTGCTCCAGACCGAGGTCTTTTTTGCTGCGGTACGACCAATAAATATTTGCCGGATGGATTCGACTCGTTTCGATTTGGCGAAGTATGGAGGTCCTGGCCTGGTGAGCCTGGCCCGGAGCCACCGGCATATCATTCAGAATTTGCAGCATGGCGGGAATAGCGTCCGGTAGTTTATCCGGTTGTGTGCCGACATACGCCTGCAGGTAGTGCGCCTGGTTTTGTAATCGCGGCGTGCTGTAGTAGGCAAAGGTAGAATAGGCCAGAGCTTTAGACTCCCGTATTTCCTGGAAAACGATGCTCGACAGGCCGTAACCGAAATAGTTATTATACCATTCGGCCATCAGGTGTTCCTCGAGGTTAAACTCCGGAGTACCCCGCGAAACCAGCATTACGTCGGTCTGCACGATGGGGAAATCCAGGAAAAACACCTGATTGGTTTCTGTCGGGATTTGCGGGAAGGTACGGCCGTCCACCGCTGGCTTGCGATCGGCAGGCACCCGGTGGTGTTTTTCCAGCAATCGGACCACTTCGCCCATATCCTTTTGTCCGTAGTAGTAAAGGGTGTGCTCGTAGGTGGTTAATTCCTTGATTTTAGAGGTTAGCTCGCTCGCCTGAACCGAACGCAACTCTGCGGGCGACAAACGCCAGGTGAAGGGTGAGTCCGCACCGTAACGGGCGTAATTCACCAATCCGTGGCGCAGAATGATGTTGCGATCCTGCTTGGCGTGCATTCGCCGGGAAATAATGTCGGACGTCATATTGTGCAGGGCCTGCTCATTTTCGCGTACATGAGCCAGCACGTGCTCAAACAAAGCAATGCCTTCCTCCAGGGATTCCTCCAGTCCCTGCAGCGTGATATACGAGCGCTCGTCGCTATTGTGTACTTCGAACTGCAGGCCCAATCGAAAAAAGGCCTGTTGCAATTCGGCGGGACTGTATTTATCGGTTCCCAGGTAAGGCAGGTAAAGCAAGGCCAGGGATAGCTTCTGGTCGTTGTTTTTCCCCATCTCAAAGATGTAATTCAGGCGAAACACCGGATTGAGCGGATTTTCCACGTAGTGCAGCTGCAGCCCGTTTTGGAGCGTCGTTTCCTTAATTTCCTGTTGGTAGTCTACGAAGACCGGTTCCAGGATAGGCGTATCCATTTCCAGGAAGTCACGCGCGTACTGGGAGATAGCATCCCGGTTCAACTCCACGGAGGTGATGGGTGGCTTTTCCACCTTAATGGCATTGGGGTCCTCCCCTTCTTTTTTGTAAACACATACGTAATTATCCTTCAAGTGCTTTCGCACAAAAGCCACCAGGTCATCTTTAGATAGTTTTTCCAGCCAATCAATACGGTGCGTATATCGCTCCCAATCGACGTCCAGAATGAAGGCCGTGGTCATGGCATCGGCCCGCGATTGATTGGATTCCGAGCTCTTCAGATCGCTCAGCTTAAAATCTTTCAGGCAGGCCTCGATCAGCCAATCCTCGAAATCTCCGTTTCGCAAGCGCTCCACTTCGGCCAGCAACAGATCGCGCACTTCTTCCAGGGATTGGTTCTCCCGGGGTTTGCCGTACATACCGAAGACGCAGTAGTCCTCGTAGAACCAGGCCCAGGCCTCAGCTTCCAGCACCTTTTGCTGTTGATTGAGGTGCAGATCGAGCATGCCCGCCTGCTGGTTATACAACATGTGCTGGAGCAGACTCAGGATGATGGGGTCATTTGTCTGGCTTCCGCCAAAACGCCAGGCCAGCACCACGTGTTCCGCTTCCTGCCCGTAGACTTCGCGGTAAACGGGTCCGGCCAGTGGTGGTTGCTCATCGAAGGTAAAAGGTGGTATATCCTGAGGCGAATAGCCTCCAAAATACCGTTCAGCCAACTGTACAGCCTGGTGGGGGTCGAAATCTCCCGCCAGGACAATGCCCATATTATTGGGTACGTAATACGTCTTAAAGTACTGCTGGATATTCTTCTGGGAAGGATTGCGGAGATCCTCCGCCGAACCGATGGTCGTTTGTGTTCCGTAGGGGTGAGTCGGGAACAATTCCCTGCGAATAGTCTGGTTGACTTTCCGAAAATCGCGGTCCTGATTGATGTTAAACTCTTCGTATACGGTTTCCAATTCGGTGTGAAACAGCCGCAGGGCCATCATCCGGAACCGTTCGGCTTCGAGTTTGAACCAGCGTTCCAGTTCGTTAGCTGGTATTTCGTTAATGTATACCGTTTGCTCCACCCAAGTGTAGGCATTGGTGTGTTTGGCACCAATGGAGGAAGCCAGTTTATCGTATTCGTTGGGAGCTACCAGTTTGGCGGCTTCAAAACTCAATTGGTCGATCTCCCGGTAGATGCGGGCACGCTCATCGGGATCGGAGGTGGCGCGATGTGCTTCGTACAGGTCAGATATTTGCTCCAGCAAGGCACTTTCCGCTTCCCAATTGGTGGTACCGATATTACTGGTTCCCTTAAAGAGCATGTGCTCCATATAGTGAGCCAGACCGGTTGTTTCAGGTGGATCCTGCTTAGAGCCGGCCCGCACCGCGATATTGGTAAAAACCCGGGGAGCAGTGGGATTTACACTCATGAACAACGTCAATCCGTTGGATAATCGGTATTTCTGAACGTCGAGCAAGTCATTTTCCACTTGTTCGAAGGTGTAGGTCGGTATATTGTTTTCCGTCATAGTGTGTACAGTTCACTTGTGGTTCATCCGGGGAGACCGCCAGGAGGCTCTGCCCCGGCAAAAGGTAAGAAGCAGTTTGAAGAATCAGTGCACTAAAGCGTACTTACTAATCTTCCGGGATTAAGAGCGTGTTTGGGATTTATCCTTTGGACTGCAAATGTCTATTATACCGACAACGAAGTGGTTTTGCTTCGCAGTACTTCGTGCTGGGAATCCAAACCACTTCGAGTCGAGTATATACTCGCGTGAAAAGGTTGGG
>JASBTH010000134.1 GCA_030148525.1 Saprospiraceae bacterium
TTTAAACTTATATCAAGGACGTTCAATCCGTCTGCCGTGAGCCGTGAATCGTAAACCGTGTAGCTTAAACCGTGGCGCGTTTTCCGTGGCGCGTCAACCGTACTTATTCATATTCAGCGATGGCGGGTAGATCTTTGAAAAGATGTAACCGAAGATCATGGCCACCAGGAAGGAGGGTGCCAGCACATCCAGTTTCACGAAGTACTCCCCTACTTCCGGCAATCGTTGGAAGTAGAATTTAAAGAGGGGTACACACAAGAATCCGGCAATCATGGAGGCAATGGCTCCTTGCTCGGAATAGCCTTTCCAGAAAAGGGACAGGATGATGACCGGGCAGAAGGTGGCCGCAATGCCCGACCAACCGAAGATGATCACCCAGAATATTTGTCGTTCCGGAGAAAGCAAAGCGATGGCCATAGCCAGACCGAGGGCGACCAAGGCAATGGAAACGGTGACAATTCGGGAAATGCGGGTTAGTTCTTCATCTTTCAGGTCGGGACGGAAAATCTTTTGGTAGAAGTCGCGGACGATGGCGCTGGAAGCCAGTACCAGCAAACTATCAATAGTTGACATAATGGCTGAAAGTACGATGGCGACATAAATAGCGAAGATGCCGTAGGGAAGGAAATTTTCGGCCATCATTTTCAGGACATCGGTGCCGCCGATCCCGAATACAGATTCCGGATCCTGGCCCGATTCGGTAAAGAATACGCGGGCCAAAATACCGATGGTCACCGCAGCGGCATCGGTCAGTAAGGTGAACAGAATAGCGATCCAGCGGCCTTTATCGATCATGGAATCCTTGCGGATCGACATAAACCGAACATATACCTGTGGGGAGCCCAGAAAGCCCAGGCCGATCATGGCAAACCCAAGCATGGTGAAAACACTCATCCAGGGATCGTCAAATCCGCCCCAGATATTCGTCATTGCCGGATCAATTGCGTGTAGTTGTTCAAGAACGCCCCGGGGACCTCCCATGGAAAAGTATACTACAATGGGTAAGGCCAGCAGGCCAACAAACATGAGTAGTCCCTGAAATAAATCGGACCAAACAACGGCCACAAAGCCTCCGACAAAAATGTAGATCAATACAATGAAAAAGCCGATCAGTGCCCCCTGGAAATAATTCACTGCCAGAAAGGACTCAAAGGCGATACCAGTCGCATCGATCTGAGAACTCACGAAAATGGTCACGAAGACCGACAGTACAATGGCAGCAATCACCCGTAAACGATGCGTAGGGGTGCGGAAATGACTTTCCAGGAAGTCCGGAACGGTAATGGAGTTGTATTCGTCCGTCTTTCGTTTAAACTTTTTGGCCATCAGGAACCAGGATGCCGCCACGCCCAGCACTTCTCCGACCACCACCCAATAAGCGGAAACACCAGCCAGCGCCCCCATGCCCGTCACCCCGATCAGCAGCCAACCGGATTCACCGGTGGCCCGTGCCGAGAAGGTCACGGCCCATACCCCTATATTTTTGCCGCCCACGTAAAAGTCGCTCATCGACTTGATCCGGCGGGAGGCAATAATACCGATCAGGAATAGAATAGAAACATAAGCGATAAGGACGACGACTTTCGTGACCATGGCGATGTAGGTGTGTTTTCCGGCATGATACTAATTTTCGTCGGAAGGACCACGTTGAAATGCTCAATGGTCAGTGCTCGGTGCTCAATTCGTTCTAAGTATGGAATGAATAAAGCTACATTCTGAACTTGAACCGAACAGTATCTAATCCTTAATTTATCATTCCCATTGAGCACTTAGCATTGAACACTGTCCATTCAAAACGCTACCCCATAATCCGCCTGATCAATTACGAAATCACCTTCGGGGCGGATGCCGATCAGCCATTCGGTGAGGCGATCGCAGTAGTTGTCGAGGTGGGTGATTTGCTGGATGCCGTGTTCGACGATGGGATCCAGGGTAGTTGCCAGTAAGTGCCCGCCGTAGTGTGTGGTTTCCCAGGTGATGAATTCCCCGTCTACATTAGTTTGAATAACCTGGGCGTGCCCGGGAATGCGGGTGTAAACGCCGTGGTAATGCCAAAAGGCCTGGCGCGGGGTCAGTCCGCGGTAGATGGGGTGATCGTAATCCGTATCGGACACCGGAGGCTTGGTCGGGTCTTTTACCCACCAATAATTATTGACGGGGCGATCCTCCCACCGGGCATCGAGCCAGTTGGCCGAACTGTCCCCTTCGACGAATACTTTTTTGCCCTGAGCTAAAAAATCATAAACCAAGTTCTGCTTTTCAGCGATGATTTTATGGTTGCTTTGAAACGGTATCACGAGGGCGTCCACCTCCCCCAATTTATCGGCGGTGAGGTCATGTACGTAGAGCAACTCGTACATTTCCCGATATTTAGTGGCCTTTGCAAACGCATAGTGCGACCAGACACCGTTGAATATCAAACCTATCTTTTTCATACAACTTCTTCTTTGGGGGTATTTTGCAAAATGACGTTGAGCAGGGCTTTGTATAGATTGGACATGGCCTCGTAGGCCTTACTATCATCCGTCGTAGCGTAAGAAAGGTCGGCCAGGGGACCGCTGGCGCTTAGCACCATAATCCCATTGGTGGTCACTTCATCCACCACTACCAAGGGGCGCTGCCAGGTATCTTCAATCAGCACCGTAGCTCCCGGCGCTGCCTCGATGTACCCGCATGCCCACCAGCCACTGATCCCGTGGGAGAAATTCAGGTCCTGAATATTGAATTGCTCTTCAACACCGAAGGGATCTTCACGGAGCGTGTAGCGCACATCGATGGTTTTCCTGGAGTTATCCATCACCCAGCGGTTGCCCGGCACCCAATCAGTGAACCAGCCATCACAACACAGCAGCGCTCCACCCCGGTCAAGGAACTTGTGGATTCGATCCCGCATACGATACAAGGCTACGTGATCCGTACCGTTGGGCGCAATCAGTACCTGGTAGGCTGACAGATCAGGTTGAAAATCAGCAGTTATTTCCAGGATGTCGTATTGGATACGGTGATCTGAACGGTACAATTGATCCAGGCCTTCGATGCTATTGGAGATGATGGCTCCCCGCAGGGGTTGTGCATTAAATGGCATAAGGTTACTAATTATGTGATCTGAAAGAAGGTACGAATAAATACGCCGTTCCGGTTGTCCCTGGGGCTACAAGAACTGAATGCTGAATGCTGAATGTTCAATTGGGTTCGGAAAGCGGAGATCGGAAATCGGAAGTAAGGTGGAAAACTGAAACAGGAAATTCCAAACCTCACACCTCAAACCTCATACCTCATACCTCATACCTGTATCACTCCCACTTGAGTCCATAGGTATGCAACAGCCCCATAGCTTCCGGCCAGGAAACGCTGGCGCCGTCGATCTGGTTTTGCTCGGGATCAATGCGATAATTGGTGGCGCTGCTCAGGTTGGCTCCCGATAGGTTGGTTTGCTCAAACTGAGCACCAGTCAAGTCACATGCTGTCAGGAAAACACCGGACAGATCTGCTTCCGCAAAATCGGCCTCGAACAGGGTGCAACTTTTGAAAGAGGATTTGGTCAGCGGGCAACCCACAAAATTTCCCAGATCCAATTGGCAGCCTACAAATGTCATCGCCAGTAGCATAGGATTGGTATCGGTCCATTGCACCCCCAGAGCTTTACACTCCTCAAACCGGACCTCCCGGAAGGCGGTATTGAGTACCAGGGTGCCACTCAGGTTACAAGACTTAAACCGGCAGTCTACAAAAACGCAATCTCCCAGGGATGCCCCCGTAAAATCGCAACGTTCAAAGGTACATCCCTCGTAGTGCCCCGTAGTAAATCCGGATTCGGCAAAAAAATGGTCCTGGAAGTGCTGGTCGTCAACAAAATGATCGGGCATTGGACGGTATTTTTCGTGGTTCGGGAAGGATGTGCTTACTACCTTAGCGCGCAAAGGGAAGCACATGCACCAATTTCTGAAATTTATACGGGCCAATCAAAGTCTGCTGGCATTCGGGGTATTGCTGACCTTCTTTTCCAGCTATGGCCAGACCTTCCTGATCTCTCTGTACATTCCGCATTTAGAAGATGCTTTTCAGCTCAGTAGTGCCGGGATCAGCAGCCTGTACGCAGTGGCTACTACAGCGTCCGCCTTTTGCTTGCCCTGGGTCGGCAGGCTGGTTGATACCTGGCCACTACGGCGCTTCACCGGCTTGGTCCTGACCGGCCTGGCGCTGGCCTGTTTACTGTTGTCTTTGGCCATTCATCCATTTATGGTATTGGCCGGCTTTTTTGCCCTGCGCTTTTTCGGACAAGGATTAATGACCCATACCTCCATTTCCACGATGGCGCGTGCATTTACCCGGGACCGGGGCAAAGCCATCAGTCTGGCAACACTAGGGCACCCGCTGGGCGAGGCTACCCTTCCGCTTTTGGTGGCCTTTCTGATCGGTATAGTAGGTTGGCGCACCGTATTGCAGGGTTCGTCAGCATCAATGCTGGTCGTAGTTGCCCCTCTGGCCTGGCTTTTTTTACGCAGACAAACAAAAGAACTGCTTCACCCTACACCCGGCGATGCAGAGGAGGTGGCTGCCGCCAAAAAACCGTGGCGGGTATTCCGGGAGCGCTCCTTCTGGGTAGTGGCTCCGGCCGTGTTTATCACCGGATTTTTAAATACGGCTCTCTTCTTTTTTCAACTCAAGCTGGGCGAAGCACGGGACTGGTCACCCACTTGGGTA
>JASBTH010000146.1 GCA_030148525.1 Saprospiraceae bacterium
GGATGGTCTGTTCGACATCGATACCCGCGTCGGCCATCGCCTGCCACCAGCGACCCGGATTCAGGTGTTCCGACCAGCTGTCCATGCGTGCGCCGCGACGCCAGGCGAGTTCGATCGCCTCACCCAGATCCTTATAAGGCATTATCGTGCTTACCGGACCGAATGCCTCGACCAGGTGCGAATCCTGTTTCTGGAAAGGCTTATCATTGAGCATGACCACCGGCGAAAGGAAAGCACCTTTGCCGGCATCGGCACCGATCAATTCCACCTGCTCGGGATCGCCGAATACGATGGGGGTATCCTTTGCCAGGTCCTGAATTCGACGGCGTACTTCCTCCTGTTGTTTTTTGCTCACCAAAGCCCCCATGCGTACACCCTCCTGCTTCGGGTCACCGATGGTGGTTTTCTGTAGACTGGCGGAAAGGGCCAATTGCACATCTTCCACCAGATTTTCCGGAACGATCACCCGTCGGATGGCAGTACATTTCTGGCCGGCCTTGGTGGTCATCTCGCGGCGAATCTCCTTAATAAATAGTTTGAACGTTTCCGTATCCGGCGTAGCGTCTGGTGCCAATACGGCAGCATTCAGGCTATCCGCCTCCATATTGAAGGGAATAGCGTTGTTGATAATCACCGGTTGACTTTTCAATTTGCGTCCGGTAGAGGCCGAACCGGTAAAGGTTACCACGTCCTGTTCCATGAGGGGGTCCAGGATGCCGTGGCCTTTTCCACACACCAATTGAATACTGCCTTCCGGCAAAATGCCTGAATCAATAATATCCCGCACCATAGCCTCGGTCAGGAAGGAGGTGATCTCGGAGGGCTTGACAATAGCCGGCATTCCCGCCAACAGATTGACGGATAGTTTCTCGAGCATACCCCATATCGGGAAGTTAAAGGCATTGATGTGTACGGCCACGCCTTTTTTAGGCACCATTACGTGTTGGCCGATGAAGGAACCACCCTTCGACAGACCAACCGTATCACCATCAACGTAGAAACGGGTATCCGGCATATTGCGGCGCAGGCTTCCGTAGGCAAAAAGGGTGCCGATACCGCCGTCGATATCGACCCAGCTATCGCTCTTAGTAGCACCGGTGCGGAACGAAAGAGGATAGTATTTCTTGCGGATATCGTTTAGGTAAATGGCCAGCTTTTTCAACATCAATCCGCGCTGGTAGAAGGTCATTTTACGCAGGTTAGGACCGCCAGTGCGGCGGGCATAATCCATCATGGCAGCGTAATCGAGACCTTCACTTCCGCAGGTGGCGATGCGTTCGCCGGTAATCGCATCGAACTGGGGATCACCGTCCCCGTCGTGCGGCACCCACTTACCCATTACGAGGTTGTGCAACTTCATTGGTTGGTTTGGTTTTATTGGTCTTAAGGCTATACGAATGAATGTTCGTTAGCGAAGATAGTAAATTTGGTAGAAAGTAGTGGGTATTGGGTAGTAGGTACTAAAATCCTACTACCTCAAACCTCACACCTGCCGACTGATTTTGAAATCGGAGGGCGGAAATCGGAGGGCGGAAATCGGAAATGAACTACCTGTAGCCAACGGAGAACTGTTAAATGAGAACTGCCAAATACGGACTCTCCAAAATAGGCCGACGATCCACAGGAAAGATTAGATGGTTACTGACTTCACTCCCACCAATGAAGCGGATGGGCTGCCGACTGAAACTTCACTCCCACCGCTGAAGCGGATGGGCTTAAACTGCCGACTGGTGGAGGAATAGCCTCAAAAAAACAGAAAACTACATTCATCAGAACACTATCCCTTCTTAATATCCTCCCAGGTGTCGTACAACCGGGCCTGATCGGGTCGGTCAGCAGGTATTTCCCGCAGGGGCTCGCAGGGTTCGAGGGATTCGTAAAGTTCACCGGGCAGCGACTGATAGAGTTTGGTACCTTTGGTTTTCCAGGCCAGCATGTCGTCGCTTACCTCTTTGATGATGCGCCCGGGGTTCCCAACAACCAACGAACGTGGAGGAATCTTGCTTTTGGCCTTGATGAAGGCGAGTGCCCCGATAATACTCCCCTCCCCGATGGTGGCGTCATCCATGACCACAGCATTCATGCCAACCATCACGTTAGCTCCGATGTGGGCCCCGTGTATGATGGCTCCGTGACCGATATGGGCGGACTCCTCCAGCCGGACAGTTACGCCCGGGAACATGTGAATGGTACAATTTTCCTGGACATTGCAGCCGTCGGCTATTTCAATCCCACCCCAATCGCCACGGATAGCAGCACCGGGACCAATGTATACATCCCGGCCAATGATCACATTTCCGGTGACGGTGGCCTGAGGATGGACGTAGGACGTTTCGTGTACTACCGGCACAAATCCCTTAAAGGCATAAATCATAGCTAATAAACGTTCTGGTTGCCGGTCAATATAAGCAAGTGGTTCAGAAATCCGGAGAGCGTCTGGCCGGATTGACCTATTTCGTGAAGACAAAAGTTAAATAGAACGATTCCCGACTACCATATATTGCGGGTAAGGGTAAAAAATTGTATTTTATGAGTCAGTGAACGGTAGCATCTGATTCGTAACCGGCATGTTTACTTGCTGAAGTGCCCCTCCAACTTCCTCTCGTACAAACTACCGTTATACCACTTCCGAAAAAGGTTGGGGTCGTCCTGACCTTTTAGGCACGTATACAATTGATCCGAGGTGGTTTAGGCTACCAAATCACCTTTGGTCGATATTACTGCATTCGTTAACTCGTACCCGCCTTTTGCAGGTGCATAACACACAGGGATTTGGCACAACTCAACTGGCAAGTTACAAATCAAAGAGGTCGACAATTTACGGTAGGTGTCTACCACGGTGCTTCCACCGGGCATTTGGTGGTTCATTGTAATTCGAGAGTAATCCTGATCGATTTTAATGTGTGTCAGACCAAGACCTATTCTTTTTTGCTCGACGAAGATCTCTGCGAATTGCGGATTGATCGGGAGGGGAACGACTTTGCCTACGACCTTGACCTAGACATTCCGGATGCAGATTCCAGCCAGCAGGAGGCACCCACGAACTGGAACAATTACTACGCACTGGGATCGCTGATCGCATTTTTCCTTACGATCTACCTGCTAACCATTTGGTTGCGCCCCTATATTCCGGCTTGATCGCCGGAATTCCGTATTTTCGCCCAAAATACGGACGGTGAAGCAACTCCAACAACACATAGAAAGTCTCATTTTCACGGCGGAGAGTGCCATCCCTTTCAAGGATATTTCCAAGGTCCTGGAGGAGCATTTCGGCCTGAAAATCCCCAATCCGGAAATAGAAGATGCCATTCAGGCCCTGCGGGAAAAATACCAATCGGAAGATTTTTCCTTTGAGCTGGTTGAGATAGCTGATGGCTATCAATTCCTGACCAAGGGCGCCTACCATGGCCTGATCGGTACCTACCTCAAAAAAAAGGCCCGCAAACGACTTTCCCGGGCCGCTCTGGAAACCCTTTCCATCATTGCCTATAAGCAACCCGTTACCAAAACGGAAATGGAGAAGATCCGTGGTGTCAGCTGCGATTACAGTATCCAGAAACTATTGGAAAAAGATCTTGTTACCATATTAGGTCGGGATGAAGGACCCGGTCGCCCCCTGCTCTACGGAACCAGTGAAAAGTTCATGGATTATTTTGGTTTAAAAAGCCTGAAAGACCTGCCACAACCCAAGGACTTTAAAGCACCGGATAACAGCATTGGCGAGCAGGCCCCAATTGAAGAAAATGCTGGTACCGAGGAAGAATGATAGAAAAAACCGAACATGAGTACTGAGAAACCATTAGTAAACCGCATTGCCCAAAGCGGGCTGATCACCTTCAAGCTGGAAGACTATCTTCCCAAAGCAGAGATAGTTCATTTTGATCTCAAAGACTACCTCTTCAAAGAATTGATCCTGAAAGAAAAAGACTTTCGGGAAGCACTCAAAGAACACGATTGGAGCACCTACCAGGATAAAATCCTGTTGGTCCATTGTTCTACGGATGCCATCATTCCGGTTTGGGCCTATATGCTGGTAACTGCTTACGCCACCCCCTATGCCTCCGAAGTATTTCAGGGGTCCAAAGACGACTATCTGATCAGACACTTTAGTAAAGTGATTGACCGCATCGACGCGGCTGATTACGAGGATGCCCTCTTGGTCATAAAAGGATGCAGTGACCTCCCGGTCCCCCTCACGGCCTACGTAATGATTACCGAGAAACTGCGTCCGGTCGCACGGAGTATTATGTTTGGAGAACCGTGTTCTACGGTGCCGATCTATAAGAAAAGACGAAAGTGACTACAGGGACTCAAGGGACTACAGGGACTCAAGGGACCTGGCGAGAAAATCCAACCCCCTCTAATCTCTTCTGTCCCTTCTGTCCCTCCTGTCCCTTCCTCGACAAAGGCCTCACCTTAAGCCAACTTCCTGACATTCATAAGCGTAGTGGGCATTAACCCAACTTTTTAGTACCTTTTCCACACGTAAACACATTACCGGAACGTTCTACCACTTCAAACCAGGAAAGGATATGAATCGCTTATTGATTGTATACGCCATTATTGCCTCAGCCATGTTGGGCATGCTGTTCCTCCGTTCAAATACCGAATCGAAAGCACCTGCTTCTACGCAGGTTCCTCCGCCAGTCGATGATCGTAATTTGCCCCAAATTGTAAAGGGTATAGACTTGGACAAATCCTACGATTTCGCGGGTGAGAAACTACCTATCCAAAAGAATTTCGACGTACGTGAGCGACTCGACCGGGAGCTCATGGTCAATTCGTACTGGCATTCCAGTACTTCCCTGAATATTAAAAAGATGTACCGGTACTTTCCGGTCATTGAACCCATCCTAAAAAAACACGGTATTCCCGATGATTTCAAGTACCTGGCCGTTGCGGAGAGCAACCTCAGCCACGCTACCTCTCCGGCCGGAGCCAAAGGGCTTTGGCAGTTTATGCCAACCATGGCTAACCACTACGACCTGGAGGTCAACCGGGAAGTGGATGAGCGCTTCCACGTAGAAAAGATTACCGATGCTGCCTGCAAATACATACAGCACCTGAAAGACCGGTTTAGCAGCTGGACACTGGCCGCCGCCGCCTACAATATGGGCGAAACCCGCATGGCACGCGACCTGGAACAACAGCGTGCCGACTCCTACTTTGACCTCAACCTCAATGAGGAGACTTCCCGCTATGTCTTCCGTATAATCGCCATCAAGGAAATTCTAAAGGAACCCAGGCGGTTTGGCTTCTACTTCGACCAGTCCGATGGTTACCAACCGCTTGATGACTACAAAACCATCACGGTAACGGAAAGCATAAGCAATCTGGGTGATTTTGCCGAAGAGCACGGTACAACGTATCGCTTGCTGAAAGTCTATAACCCCTGGCTACTGAGTCATACACTGACCATTAGCAGTGGGAATTCGTACGAGATAAGAGTGCCTGAATAGATCAGAGGTCAGAAGTTTGAAATCAGAAGCTGAAGTGTGAATGGTAATAGATTACAGAGTACTTAGTCTTAACCTCAACCCTCCCCGCCCGCCGAAACGCAGTGAAGGAGGGAACCTGAACCTCAACCTTAGCCTGAACCTCAACCTTTTTAAGATCTTTCTTTCAAAGCTTAATGAAAAAGTTGCTTTGAAGCGGGAGACCCTTTACGTCCATTTCCGGACTTCGTGGCGGAAAAAGCGGTGATCCATCACGAAGGTGCCAAAGGGAATGAGCGACGCCAGTCCGCTCCAGAACGTATTCTTGAACGACCACTTAAAGCGCAGTGCACTCAGCCCAACTGCTGCCAGGTAAGCGATGAACAGTAAACCATGGGCCATCCCCACTACGTAGTTCGGCCCGTGCATTTCGTACCAGTATTTTAGTGGCATGGTAATCGCGAAGGACAAATAGCTGACCCCTTCCAGGATAGCGACTATTCGCAGGAATTGCAGTAAGCGTTCGTTGTTCATGGATTTCGCGTATCTATTATTGGTATTTGGTACTTAGACAGGTTAGATATGTTAATGACTTCAGGTACCAGCTTAAAAGATGCAAACCTCTGTACCCACACCTCAAACCTCAAACCTCAAACCTGTATATTCACCTGCTTCCCCTCCCGGAATTGAAGTAATTACTCTCGAAGAAGGCCTTATATCCGTTGAGGCTTTTCTTGCGTAATATCTCGCGGTAGTTGTTGAGGCTTACAGCAAAAACCTGGTATTCGGTTCCTTCGGGGATGTATTCACCGGAATTCTGCACGACGCCCTGGTAGTATTTCATGGATTCGTCCATATCCTTAAACCGACGAACGATGAGGATGGGTAGTCGGTCCTGGGGTGTAGAGCCAAGGAATACGTTGGAAATCTGCAGGCGATCCAATTTATGGTATTCGCGGTGATAATCCGAAACGGCTATTTTGGCTTGATTCAGGTTCACCTCACCGTTGAATACGACCAGGATATAGTGCACCTGTTTGTCCTCCAGGGTGAACTTGGTATTATTTTGCTCTTGGGTTTCCCCGGGCAAGGCGGCAGTTGCTCCCCCTAAAATTCGCAGGATTTCCCGTGCCCGCCGTTGGGCGTCGGTATCGGCGTATTTCGAGATAACTTCTGAGAGTGCCTGTTTGTAGGCAGCTTCCCCTTCCATACCGCCAATACACATGGCCGTCAGCAGCGCAAAACGAGGTTGTAGTGCATTGTCGACCCCAAAGCGCACTTTCGCCTGATCGGCCATTTGTTTTGCTTTGGCGTGTTCGCCACCTTCAAACGCTTTAAGCGCCTGATCGTAGAAGAGGTTGATCTCTTTTTCTTTATTCGCCAAATCCTTGGCGAAATCAGGATTACGCAGCACCTGCGCGTAGGTAGAGCTGGAATATTTATCCAGTATCTTCTCTTTGTACCGGTCGGAGTTGGCAATATCACCCTCATTTCGGTAGGCCAGGTATAAATAGTACCAGGAATCTAGCTGGTAGTTATTGCGCGGAAAACGCTCATTCATAGCCTCCAGTATCTCGATTGATTTCTGGTTATTATCGAGGCGATCCCGATAGAGTGATCCCAACTGGAACATGGCTTCCAAAATGGCCAGTTCTGCCCGTCGCTTGTCGGATTCGGTGCGTGGCACATCGGCCAGCAGTTGGTCCAATTGCTCATCCGTCAGTGCAGAGGCAGCAGCGGCTACGATCTCTTCTTCTTGTTCTTCGGTAGCGGAATCCGTCTCCAAACCGCGGGTGTTGGAGCGGCGCCAGTTGTCTTGCAGGCTGCGATTGCCCCATTTTGCCTGGAAGTCGCGCTTGCCGCGTTTGATACTGCGATCATCGTAAGCAAAGAAGGAACTCTCCTTCTGCAGGGCCGGGCCATTCAGGCTCATATCCTGCCGCCGGGCAGTCGGGCGGCCGCCATTTGTACCCGGATTATTTGCGGCAGCAGCAGCCTGACGGGCTGCTTCCTGTTCCTTTTTCAGGAGATTGTAGGCGAATTCACGCTGTTCATCTACGGATAGATCACCAATTCGGAGCAGAGAATCCTGAAGTTCGATAGTGGTCAGATTGGTCGCAATATCGGTTAGGTTAGTAGCCAGCTTTTCGACCCGGGTGTACCGAAGATCCGTTTTCGGCATAGCCGTCAGGGTACTATCGAAATAGAGTTTGGCCTGGACAAATTCCTCGTCGTCGTAATAGAGGTCGCCCAGAGTGAGGTAGGCTTCTGCACGCTGGGCTTGATTGCCGGCACCCATAGCCAGACTTTTACGCAAGTACTCGATTCCTTGTTGTTTTTGGCCATCTTTCAGGGCGATTTCCGCCATGGCATAGTATATCTGGTCGGCGAAATCGATGTTCTTATCGTCTTTCAGTAGCTTTTCGAGGTCGGCCAGCGCCTTGCCGGGTGCCTGGGACCCGGCCCGATAACCACCGATGGTCATATTCAGACGTGCATTGAACTCCAGCTCGTAATCGCTGCTGTACTTGATTGCATCTTCGTAGCTGGCAACAGCCTGTCCCGTTTGTCCGGATCGCTCCTGTAGCTGGGCGAGGATAAACGAGTAGCGTGCTTTCTGTTCCCGGTCGTTAGCAAATCGCACCGCATTTTGCAGAGGAGCGATAGCCAGTTGATATTCTTCCTGAGCAAAATACAGATAAGCCTGGGTGGTCCAGAGCTCTTCTTTCAGGTCATCGAACATGCGCGGATCTTCCTGACGCTCATTGAGCAACCGGGCAGCTCCGTCGTAATTAGCCCGTTCGATCAGCACCTTGGCGAGCCAGATCTGACCTTCCTGAAATGCCGGACGGTGCTTCATAAAATAATTCTCGGGGAGTTCCACATCTTCATCGGTGATGATGCGGTTGGCTTTTGCCTCTTCTTTGGCTGCCAGATCAACCGCTGGCTCATCCTCTTTCAGCTCCTCCTTGAGGCTTTCGTTACGAGCACTCTTTCCCTTTTTGCGGCGACGCACCTCGCGGTTGTATTCCTTGCGGCGTTTTTTGGCTTCTTTTTTGCGTTGGCGGGCCAATTTCTTGGCACTGACTTTTTTCTCGGATTTCTCAGCAGATTGCTCCGCCCGGAGTTCATCTTTAGCTTCCTCTACCGGATCAAAGTTATTAATGAGGTACCGCAGCGTTTCTTCGGCCGACTCATAATCCTGCGCCAGGTATTGCGCCTTACCCACCAGCAAGTAGCAATCGTCCGTCCAGTCAGACTGGCGGTGCAGGGCTACTACGCGGGAGCATTTTTCAATAGCCTGGTCGAGGTTGGCCTTAATTGGCTGAATATTGGTCTCCGGTGAGTACGGGTAGATATCGAGTAGCTGGCTGTAGCGATCTTGCTGCTGATCCTGCAGGGTGAGCATGGATTCGGCCATCAACTCCTTGGCGTTAAAGTAACCGTTGTACCGGGCAGTGGTGTTGTGGTATACCTTTCCCAGGCCCGACAGGTCATCCTTACTCTTTTGTGTTACACAGGAAGAAATCAGACCTACCCCCACTAAAATCAGGACCGCTAACGTTTTCCTTTTCAAACCCATATCAATTTATGCAAAAGAATGGTTAAAGCCCCGCAAATATACCGCAACCTCCTGCGGAAGCTCTAACTTTGAAGCACTTATTTAAACTGTTGGAACCTATTTTTATTATAGTTCCAAGGTGTATTTTAACCTTTTCACCCACAAAATGCAAGGTGGGTAAGTGGCAGCTATCGCCACGGAAAAGGTACAATCGACTATCTTTGCGGCCTTATGAAATGGAACGCACTTAAAGAACGGCTACAGAACCTCCGACACATCTACCGCCTGGTCATTATGAACGACGAGACCTTCGAAGAAGTAGGCTCGTACCGTCTGACCATGCTTAACTTCTACATCCTGCTGTCCTCCATCGTAGTGGTGGTGGCCATTATTGTGGTAGCGCTCATCGCCGTCACGCCCCTGAAGAAATACATTCCGGGATACGGTACCGGCATTGCCCAGCAGGAAGTACGGGTGCTTACCCGCTCCATCGATTCCCTGGAGGCTGAAATTGAAGCCTACGACCTCTACTACGAAAATGTCCAGAAAATGTTGGTCAATAAAGTAGAAACGGAGGATGACATACGGAGGAGCGGCGAAGTGGAAGGCTCCCTGGATTCCATCGAACCGGTAGAACCTTCGGATGTTGACGAACAACTGCGCAAGGAAGTTGAACTCGATCAGATCGGAGCCATTGTGCAGAGTGGCCAGGAACGCAGTTTTCAAAATCGCCGCACCAGTCTGGCCCAAATCTATTTTGTACCGCCATTAAACGGGGAGATCAGTGCCCCCTTTGCTCCCGACAAAGAGCACCTGGGAGTAGATGTACTCGCCCCGAAAAATACCGCCATCAAAGCAGCCCTGGATGGCTATGTCTTTATTTCGGATTGGACCCTGGAAACGGGCAACACTATCGGCATCCAGCACGATAATAATATCATTACCTTTTACAAGCACAACTCTTCGCTGCTGAAAAAGGCCGGTAGTTACGTCAAGGCCGGAGAAGCCATTGCCATCATCGGCAACACCGGTACCCAGTCTGATGGCCCCCACCTGCATTTCGAAATGTGGTACAACGGTAAACCGATGAATCCGATCGATTACATCAGTTTTTGATGGAGGATGAGGTTAAGGTTGAGTTTAAGGTTAAGGATCAGGTTGAGTACTCTGTAATCTAAGTTATTTGAAAATATGGGTAGGGCATTTTGGCAAAAGACAAGGCGCGAGGAGGGAGCATAGCCATAGCTACGCGACCGACGAGCAACGAAGTATTTTGCCGAAAGGCGCAGCCATAAGTCAAAGTCACTTAGGTTACAGAGTACTGAGATTGAGATGAAGCCGTAAGCCGTTCTGCACCTCACACGTCGTATTTCACACGTACTAAGGCTATTTTTAGCGGGAACCAGGTTTGAGTTCCATGCCATTTTTTTGCACTTTTGTACTTTATACGGACTTATCCGGTGGATTCGTCCGTTTTCCGCCCACAGCCCAATTAAAACCGTCGAAATAACCATCGTTTTGCCTCCCACGCACTAAGGTGCGAACAGGAGGCTGTATTTTTTAACGGAGCATAACCCAAGCATCCATGAGCGAGAAAAAAGACCAATCGCTGCACGCGGCTTTCAACGAAAAAGGTGAAACCATCAGCCCTCAGTTACCCGAGGATGTAAAGAACTTTCTGATCGATATCGACGGCACTATTTGCGACGACATTCCCAACGAGGAACCCGAACGCATGCTCACCTGCATGCCTTATCCGGATGCCCTCCGGATCTGCAATAAATGGTACGACGAAGGTCACGTAATTACCTTCTTTACTTCGCGCACGGAGGAGCACCGCGCTGTCACCGAAGAATGGCTCGACAAACACAATTTCAAATACCACGGTATCCTGTTCGGCAAACCCCGTGGCGGCAACTACCACTGGATCGATAACCACATCGTGAAGGCCACCCGCTTCAAAGGTAAGTTCACCGATCTCGTAGTGGAGAAGCACGAAATTGAGGTTTTCAAAGACTAAAGTTGGGTAATTGGTAATGGGTATTTGGTAGAGGGTACGGCATCCTAGTACCTAATACCCATTACCCACTACCGATATTCAGGAGACCAGATCGACCAAAGCCGGCTCCAACTCCGGAAACTGGTACACAAACCCGGTATCCTCTGTCTTGGCACTGCTGACGCGGGTGCTGTACAGCACGGTATCGGCCATCTCACCTAATCCGATCCGCAAGAGAAAGGCGGGCACCGGAAGTACGATGCTTTTTTTGGCGGAAGCCTTAGACAATACCTGCGCAAACTTCTTATTGCGAACCGGATTGGGGGCTACCCCATTATACATACCATTCATGGAGCCTTGCTCCAGCGCGTGAATGAAGAGATCGCACAGGTCATCGATGTGTATCCAGGAATACCATTGCTGGCCATTCCCGAAGTAACCGGAAACACCGAATTTCAACGGTATCAGCATTTTCTCCAGTGCACCGCCTTTTGGCGAAAGCACCAGGCCGACGCGGATGCCTACGGTACGCAGGCCCGTTTGACGCACCCGGCTGATCGCTTTTTCCCACGCAATACAGCTCTCAGACAGAAAGCCCGTACCCGGTTGGGAGGATTCATCGACCAGGGTATCACCGCGATCAC
>JASBTH010000156.1 GCA_030148525.1 Saprospiraceae bacterium
CGGTTACAACGACCTCGTCCAGTTTGGCGATGTCCTCTTCCAGGGTCAGGCTTACGTTATTGTTCGCTCGGGTTACATCCACTTCGGAGGTTTTGTAACCGGTGTAGGAGAACATGAGCGTTGCTTCGTTTCCGTCCGGAAGGTTGATTTCAAAGGTTCCATCCAGATCGGAGGCTGTACCGGTCGTCGTTCCTTTGATGACAATGGAAACCCCGATCAGAGGCTCTCCGCTTGCATCCTGAACGGACCCTGTGACCGTGAATTGGGCCACAGCCGCCGTCGACATTGCGAATACGGCGAACAGCAATAAGACAGTTTGCTTAAAAGAATGTCCCATACGCTAGTGAGTTTGATTTTAAATGGTCAATAAAAACATAGTCGTTCAGCCGGGTGGGCCCCGGAAACGCTATTGGTTGTTTTTTGTATTCGTATTTGTTATTTGTTCAAGGCGCGTCGATAGTGCCGATAGACAGGAAATTTTAGCGTGTCGCTTCCAATGTTCAAGGGAAATAGTTTTGAAATCGCTCGCATCAGCCAAATTTAGTAAAAAAACGATTTGGCCAGCCGTTTCGTGGCCTCAAATTATTGCTCTGCGGTGGTTGCCAGCGAAATTGCCGTAGTTTGACAGTGGTATAAAAGCTCTCTTTTGTTGCTAAAAAACTGTTAATCAGTGACCTGTGGCGAGTAAGTGTGGATTCCCGACAAAACCCTGATTTTCGGGATGAAATGAAAAATAAATAAGGTATCCCCTTCCAAATGGTGCCTTTTTGCGAAAGCATAAAAAAAGCCACCCCAAATGAGGTGGCCCGTTTGCATAGGTAACTTATAGTCTTAGCCCGCGTTCATTGTGTCATTGCTACAGAGCTTCCGGGAATCGACCGGGGTCAGCTTCGTATACCAGGCGATAGACAGTGCGGAACACATCTTCCGCGTTTGGCTTGGTAAAATAATCTCCATCCGATCCGTAAGGAGGCCGGTGGGCATGAGCAGTCAGGGTAACAGGAGGAGAATCGAGGTAGCGATAGCCCCCCTGAACCTCCAGCACTTCCCGCATCATGTAAGCGGTCGCTCCCCCGGGTACATCCTCATCCATAAAGACAATGCGATTGGTCTTCTTTAAACTCTCCAGGATTCGGTGTTCCAGATCGAAAGGCAGGAGTGACTGTGGATCGATCAATTCCACGGAGATACCTTGTTTTTCCAGGAGCTTAATGCCCGTCTGTGCGACTCGTACGCATGATCCGTAGGTAACCAGGGTTACGTCACTACCTTCACGAAGCACTTCCGGAACCCCCAGCGGTACGGTGTATTCCCCAATATTATCGGGCATGACCTCTTTGAGGCGGTACCCGTTCAGACACTCGATGATCAGGGCCGGGTCATCGGATTGTAACATGGTATTATAGAATCCCGCCGCCTGAACCATATCTCGTGGTGTAAGTACATATATGCCGCGCAGGGAGTTTAGGATCATGCCGATCGGAGAGCCGGCATGCCATATCCCCTCCAGCCGATGCCCGCGGGTACGGATGATTGCGGGGGCTTGTTGCTGGTTAGCCGAACGGTAGCGAAGTGTTGCCAGGTCGTCCATCAGGGGTTCCAGGCCGTAAATCAGGTAATCCAGGTATTGAATTTCCGCGATCGGGCGCAGTCCCCGCATAGCCATGCCGATAGCTTGTCCCATGATTGTCCATTCCCGTATACCGGTATCGAATATGCGGTTGACACCAAACTTTTTCTGCAAACCGGCAAACCCCTGATTTACGTCACCAATCTTACCGACGTCTTCCCCAAAGGCAAATACGGCAGGGTCCCGTTCGAAGGCTTTTTCAAAGAAGGTATTCAGTATTTGGTACCCCGGGAGCTTTTGGGAGCTATCGGTGCGTTTGGGAGCTACAATGGGAACCCGTAAAGCCGAATTGGCAGAGTCGCTATACAGGTCCGTATGGTAGTATTTACCTGCCTGCTCATTGATCTCGTCGAGCCAGTCTTTCAATTGTTGGCGGCTTTCGTGTTGCAGGCCCAGGGTTGCATAATATGCACGCCGGGCTATTTGGGTAAGTTCACTGATGACGGGATTGATCAACTGAGCGTGCTCTCGTTTGAGCGCAGATACTTCACCTTCGTCCTCGGGCAGCGCATCAAAAATAGACTTTAGCACATTGGCCTTTTCTTTAGTCGGCTGGCTAAAAGCTTTCCAGGCGCGGTTCTTGCATTCTTTCACGTACTTGCGGGCACGGGAGCGAATTTCTTTGGTTTCTTCCTCAGAGGCGAGACCAGCATCGATCATCCACTGTTCCATGCGAAGAATACAATCGTGCTCGCGTTCCCACTGAAGTCTTTCTTTGGTTTTGTAGCGCTCGTGCGAACCGGAGGTGGAGTGTCCCTGTGGTTGGGTAACCTCGGTAATGTGCAGCAGGGCTGGCCGGTGTGTTTCCCGGATTTTAGCGGTTGATTTTTGGTACAAATCGATCAGAGAAGGGTAGTCCCAGGCCTTAGCCACGTAAATGTCGAGCCCATTGGTGTCCGCTTCGGCCTGGAAGCCAGCTGCGGCTTTGGAAATACTGGACTTGGTGGTTTGGTATTCTTTGGGTACGGAAATGCCGTATCCATCGTCCCAGACGGAAATGGAGAGGGGCACCTGCAGTACGCCGGCTGCATTCAGGGTTTCCCAAAAGACACCCTCGGAAGTACTGGCATCTCCAATAGTGCAGAAGGTAACCTCATTGCCATTCTTGCTGAAGGGCGTACCTTCCCGCAGATTTTTACTTTCCCGGTAACGGGTAGAAGCGAACGAGAGCCCGAGTGCCCGTGCCATCTGGCCGGCCGTGCAGGATACGTCGGAAGAGATGTTGATTGCCTCGGTGTGGTCGATCCACTCTCCGGTATCGGAGTCGATGAAGGGAGTGGCAAAGTGGGCATTCATTTGGCGTCCTTTGGAGAAGGGGTCATTCTCCGGGTCAGCGTACAACTGAGCGAAGAAATCTTCAACGGTAGACAATCCCAGCGCAAAAATGAGGGTTTGATCACGATAGTAGCCCGAACGGAAATCACCTTTCTGGAAGGCGCGGGCCATGGCTACCTGAGGAACTTCTTTGCCATCGCCGATAATTCCGAATTTGGCTTTACCCGTAAGCACTTCTTTGCGGGCCAGCAAGCTGGCTTCCCGGCTGATGCAGCACAACTCGTAATCCTTGAGTACTGTTTCCCGGTCGAGCTGGTCAAGGCTGGTTGGTTCGGAGTCCGCATCTGGATTAACTACTAAATTCTCTAGCATAGCGGTGACGTTAACTTGGTTAATTTGGCAGGTAATTGATTGATGGTGCGGCCTGTCGTCTCGGTAACTGAGACGTGTGGTATACGCAGGCCAAACGTAATTTGGTCATTACGCCTGAAACAAGGGGGCTTCCTAATATTTGGCATTTCGACCACCTGCTAATGTACGGATTATTTTGCATTTTTTTGGCACTACATACTACACTCCAGGCTGCTGTTTGTTCATAATCAGGTACTTGGAGAATGAGGTCTGCCAATTTATTTTTTGTCATTTTTGACTATTAGGTTGCAGAAATATGGCAGGTGCCGGAAAAAGAGGATATCTCGTTTTGTTTAACAACTCATTAAGGAAATAGGAAACATAAAACTTTTTTTTTGCTCGTTATCCCCTTAATTTTGTATGAGTCACATTTACTTAAACCAAAAAGAGGTTGTAATGAAGAAAGTATTGATGGCCTTAGCTCTGCTCGTGTTTGCAGTGTCGGCCTTTGCACAGACGAACAAAACGGAGGAAGAGCAAGCCGCTAAGAAAGAGCAACAGGAGACAGTAGAAGGTCCCATGCTGAAATTTGAAGAGACAACCGTCGACTACGGTGAGATCGAACAAAATGCTGATCCTTACCGGGTATTTAAGTTTACCAACGTGGGTACGGAGCCCGTTGTAATCAAAAATGCCAAAGGAAGTTGTGGTTGCACAGTTCCTGATGCACCCAAAGAACCCATCC
>JASBTH010000159.1 GCA_030148525.1 Saprospiraceae bacterium
AGCTTGGAGGTAACCGGTTTTTTTATTTAACCGGGGTTATGCTAAATTGAGCAAGTACTCACTTAAAACTCTTTCTATGCGTCGCAACCATTGGGTCATGGCCGTACTGCTCTCGGGAGTCATCTTCACCGTACTGGGCCTGGCTAATACCTCCACCAACGAACCCTTCCTGCCCGGGGAATCACCCCTGCCCCCACCCACCCAAACGGAGGGTGAAGAAGCCTACGAAAAAGTAGTGGCCGTCCTTTCCCACAAACGCTGTGTGAACTGTCACCCCTCCGGTGACCGGCCGCGCCAGGGCGAAGACAGCCATATCCACAACTTCAACGTGCAACGCGGCCCCGACAATCACGGGATGGCCGCCGTAAAATGCCAGACCTGCCACCAGGAAGAGAACAATAACCTCTCCGGCGTACCGGGCGCTCCGGAGTGGCACCTCGCTCCCCTGAAAATGAAGTGGGAAGGACTGACCAAGTCCGAGATCGCCCGCTCCATCCTGAATCCGGAAAATAACGGCGGACGCACCCTCGAAGAAACGGTCCACCACCTGACCGAACATCCCCTCGTACTGTGGGCCTGGGAACCCGGTGTCGACGCCTCGGGCAACCCACGGGAAAAACCACCCGTCCCGGTCGATGAGTACATTGAAGCAGTTAAAACCTGGGCTGCCGCCGGCACCCCCATTCCTGAAGACTAGCAAAAATCAAATCATATGGCTATTTCCTTTTCCATAAATGGTCGTTCCGTCCAGGTCGATGCCGACGGGAACACACCCCTGCTCTGGGTGATTCGCGACGTACTCGATCTGAAGGGTACCAAGTTTGGTTGCGGCAAAGCCGCCTGCGGTGCCTGCACCATCCACGTCGACGGCGAGGCGGTTCGTTCCTGCTCATTCGCGGTTAAGCACGCCGAGGGTAAACAGATCACCACCATCGAAGGCCTGGCCAGCGGCGATCAGATCCACCCCGTCCAGCAGGCCTGGATCGACGAGATGGTACCCCAGTGCGGATACTGCCAGCCGGGCTTCATGATGGCTACTGCTGCCATGCTCGACAAGATCCCGAATCCGACCGACGATGATATCGACGCTAATATTGTCAACATTTGCCGTTGCGGAACCCACTACCGCATGCGCAAGGCCATTCATCGCGCTGCCCAACTGTCTAATACCCAAAACACGCCCTCATGAGTGATGCAACTTCCAAGTCCAAGAAAAAGAAAGGCTGGTCACGCCGGAAATTCCTGGTGCGTTCAGCCGCCGGAGTCGGCATCATTATCGGTACCGGCTACCTCACCCGTCCCCTGTGGCGCCGCTATATGGCCGGTATGGCCAACACCCTCGAAGCCCCTTATTCAGGAAATACCAAAGATCCTTCCCTCTGGTTTGAGATCACGACCGATAACGAGGTGATCCTGTATTCCACCAAGGTGGAAATGGGTCAGGGTACCTTCACGGGGCTGGCCCAAATGGCCGCCGAAGAACTCGAGATCGATGTGGAGCGTATCCGCGTCATCCACGCACCCACCGAATCGGGAAATAAGGATCCCTTCGCCACCGGCGGCAGTACCTCTATTTCCTCCCTCTGGCAACCCCTGCGGGAACTGGCCGCCACCACCCGTCAGATGCTGATCGAGCACGCCGCTCCCATCATGGATGTGGAGATATCCGGCCTTTCGGCAAAAAACGGACAGATCGAAGGCGGTGGTAAATCCATGACCTACGGCGACATTGCCGCTCAGGTCACCGAATGGGAGGTCCCAAAAACACCAGAGTTGAAGGACCCCGCTAGCTATTCTTTTATTGGTAAGCCCATAGCCCGGGTAGATCTGCGCGATAAGGTAGTTGGTGCCCCCATCTTTGGCATGGATGTCAGTATGCCGGATATGCTCTACGGCTCAGTGGTGCGCCCCGATCGTATCGGTGCCATTTTTAAGAGTGCCGACGTTAGCAAAGCGGAGAATATGCCCGGCGTCATCAAAATCGTACAGGAGGATGACTTCGTTGGCGTGGTAGCCAACTCCTACATGGAAGCTGAGCTCGCCAAGCAGGCCATTGAGGTGGAATGGGACAGTGAACGCAACTGGGAGATCGAAGATATTGAAGCCATGATCAAGGTCGGGGAAGGCAATCCCGTCACCATTCAGAAGAGCGGCGGCCCCAAGCGAATCCTCGACAACGAGGAGGGAGTCATTACATCAGAGTATACCAGCCCGGCCGGCGCTCACGCCCAACTGGAACCGAATGGGGCACTAGCCTACGTCGAGGATGATAAAGCCACCATCATGATGTCTACCCAGGTGATTGATCTTACGCAAGGTGAAGTTGCCAAACGCCTGGGCATGAAAAAAGAACAGGTTAATCTCGTTCCGACGTTTCTGGGTGGTGGCTTTGGCCGACGCTTGCACACACCTCATGCAGTCCAGGCAGCCGTCATGTCAAAGGCCGTCGGCAAACCAGTAAAAATAACCTTCAACCGCAAGGAGGAATTCCAGAACGACACCTTCCGTCCGCCTACCCACCACATCATGCGCGGAAAACTCGGCGAAGACGGTCTGATCAAAGCCATCGAGCACAATGTGTCCAGTGGTGACGTGATGTTCGGCTCCCCGATGTTTCCCGATATTGCCCAACCCATTCTCGGGGCCGACGTCGGTGCCTGGCGGGGCGGCATGATCCAGTACCGGGCCATCCCCAACTACCGGGCCATTTCCTGGCGGGTTAAACTGCCCTTTGCCACCAGCTGGTGGCGTAGCCTGGGCCTGCTGGCCAACACCTTTGCCATCGAATCCTTCATGGATGAACTGGCTGAGCAGGCCAATATGGATCCCGTGGCATTTCGCTTAAAGCAAATCCAGGACGACGAAGCGGGCAACCGCCTGAAAGCAGTGATCGAAACCTGCGCCGAACGCGCCGGATACCGGAATGAAGCCAACAACGGCCGCGCCATGGGCTTTGCCGCCTCTACCGACGCCAATACACCCTGCGCCCACGTAGCGGAAGTATCCATCGAAAACGGGGATATCAGAGTCCATAAAGTCACCTGCGTGATCGATCCCGGTCTGACCGTCAATCCCGACCAGGTGCGCGCCCAGTGCGAGGGTAGCATCATCATGGGCATGAGTGCCGCCATGTACGAGGCCATGACCGTGCGCGACAGTCAGCTACAACCCACCATCTACGGCCCCTACCGCATGGCGCTCATGCGCGACACCCCGAAAGAAATCGACGTGGTCATCCTGGAAAATGCGGATGCCCCCGGTGCGGTAGGCGAGCCCCCGCTGGGACCGATCGGTGCTGCCATCGCCAATGCCACCTACCGATTGACGGGTGAACGGTTGCGGAGTATGCCGCTGGTGTTGGCATGAAAGGGGGGTATGGGTATGTTTTAGTGCTTTGGCAGGGTGCATTGAAAATCAATTTTTTAGCAGTGACTGAGGTTGAGGTTTAGGTTTAGGTTAAGAAGCTGTAGAAGGTACCTGCCTGCCTTTGCCCTTACGGGCCTATGCCTTTGGCTCTGAAGTCCGAACGGACGGAAGGGCCAGGATTAGTTAAGGTCCAAACACGATCCTTTTTCGAATAGCCAAACTCTTTTAGGAGCGTACCTACGGCACGCATCCTTTTGGGGCGCACAATTACTCCAGGCCGTGGAGCTTGTAGGTTGACCGGGAACGCAAAATATATATTGATACCCCATGCATCAAGTTCCTCGATCATATACGTTTATACCAAAAACGAAGTGGTTTGGGCTTTGCCAAACCTTTTCGGAAGCGGTATATTTTTACCAGTGCCGTTAGGCACGACCTTAACGTAAGCGCCGGCGTAAGCCGGTGCGGAATGAGCAGAACGATGCCTAAAAGTGCCGCTAGGTACGTTCTAAATATCGTTCTCTTTCCAGGATTTTCGCCCTCGGAGAAGTGCCTCCGTTCAGACCGTGAACCGTACCTGCCTGCCGAAGCCCATACGGCGTAGGCATGGAGCGTGGAGCGTCGAGCGTGGAGCGTGGCCCTTGAACCTTGAACCATGAACCGTGGACCACCAAACCCCGCCCTATCTCGAAAAAAATCGGCGATCCGATCTCGAATCCCTATATTCCGGGTACTTTTTTGAACAACCTAATCACACATGAGACTGAAACACCTGACTATGCTGGTGTTGGC
>JASBTH010000161.1 GCA_030148525.1 Saprospiraceae bacterium
GGTGGTATGAAGCGATATTGGTGGCTTACCCATCGTTTAAGATGCCGCGATGCTGAATATTATTCGATGATCGCAGGCGTAGCTGCTGGATTATGGAATTTTAGCCTGAAACCCTAGTAAAACCTAGCGCAACAACTCTAAATATTATTGAAATCTTATTCCCTATAATCATTTCCATTCCACTTGTTTTTTTGTTCAAACCATCGGATAGCAAGTCAAAAATAAAAAAGTCAAGTATGTATATTTCCACTGCTGGATTAGTAATTCTTTTAGTTCTACCTAAATTGCTTTTATAAAAAGCTTTTTTTCTAGAAATAATGTAATTTGGTTACTACCTAGCTCAATACGGCATTTTTAAAAAGCATACATTTACATGATTTAACTTCATTATTTCCAACAAATCGACTCTCTGGTCTATTCATACGAAAGCAGGACCAATAGACTATCCTCCGTGCTGGATCGAGGTAATGAGGAAGGTTTCGACGAGAATGGAGCTACTCCATTCCTTGACCAGTACGAGTACGATAGTAACGGCAACTTGACAACAGATCCGTATAAAAAGCTGATCATATCGTACAACCATTTGAATCTACCGGATACCATATTACAGACGGGTACCGCTAATCGGATCGTTTGGCGCTATGACGCAGCGGGTAATAAACTCTTGAAGGAAGTCTATAATGACAGCATTTTCCTTGCCGGTGCTTACACGGAGAATAGTTATCAGGCCGGGGCTTTGTTTACAGATGGTCAGCCTACTGCACTAGACTCCACCATTCTGACTGCCCGTGATTCTATTCGTTTTCTTCCGGGCTTTCACGCTAAACCAGGGTTTCGCCTTACGGCAAAAATAGATTCCACCCTTGTTCCGGTTGACCAAACCACCTACATTGGAAGTATTGAATATCGCAATAATGATATCCAGGCAATTTACCATAGCGAAGGCCGAGCTACGCCCGATAGTAGCTCCTGGCGACACGAATATGTCATTTCCGATCATCTGGGTAATACCAGAGTGCGCTTTTCTGATCTGAACGGTAATAATAGCATTGATTCAACCGAGCTTCTGTCAACACACGACTATTTTAGCTACGGGATGAGTTGGAGTCTTGGTGGTTATAAATATACCTATAACGGGAAGGAGGAAAATTTAGAGCATGGGCTTAATTCCCTCAACTTTGGAGCAAGAATACAAGACCCAACTTTAGGGCGTTTCACTTCCGTTGATAGGTTTGCCGAAAAATATACTTCCTTGAGTGGCTATGGATACGCTGCGGGAAATCCGGTGAAATATATTGATGTCAATGGGGATAGTATAGGTGTCAATCTTTTAAATAGTTCATCACAAGAGGCATTCAATGCTTTTTTTGGAACGAAGGAGGGTAAAGCGTTTGTTTCTCAATTTGCGGCTAAAGGGCAAACCGTAAATGGTTATACATTCAAGGCCGATGGAAAATACCATACCCAAGATATTGACTTGGTATACAGTGATCGAGATTTTGGAAAAGGAGAAGAAAGCACAGGTGCAGAAACAACAGGTGGTACTAAAGGGGGGACGTTTATTGAGGGTAGACTTAAGCTTGGGGTGTCAATAAATACTACAGCAGAAGAAACATCGCTTATTGATAGGGTCACTGCTGTTACTCATGAATCCTTCTTGCATGTTCAGGAGTATTCTTTTGATTATACGGACAACAAGAAATTGGATTTTTCCCATGATCCGTTTTACAATAAAACCAAGAATAATAGCCCGAGCAGCCGTCATCATTTGATGTTTCATAATAAGCCAGGCGCTCCATCAACTCACCCCCTGGCAACAAAGGGACTGAGGGTGTTAGAGAGCGTCAACAGCCGAAATAACCTAGGATATTCAAGAACTCAACTATGGAATAAGATATGGACTTTTTGGGATTAAGAATAGCAATCATTTGTTTAGTCATAATGGGTTGTAGTACGCAAGGAGATCGTACCTACATTTTTATGAAATATAAGATAGGCAATCCTATCCCACTGGACACAATGGTCGTGAACATTAGGAGAGATGTTTATTGCGCTGACTATGAACCACTTAAGATTAATTCGCTAAACTGCTTTAAAATTGATGATAACCAAGAAAGATTGCGTATCAAACCTGAGCATTGCCAAGTTGAAATGCAAATAGCCCTTAAGGTTGGAGAGGTAAGAGATATTGAATGCGAGCCAATATTCCCGTTCGTGGGTGAAAGGGTCACCGTACTTGACAAAAAGTTATTCTCTACAGGTGACACAGAATACACTGTTTTTAAACTATACAATGAGATTGGTTCTTCGAACCTCAAGAGCTCGACTGTATTTTGGGTACAAAGTCACGGCATAATCATGATTAAGTTAAGCGAGGGTGAATATTTTGTTGTAGATGAGTGGAAACCCGATTTGATCAAAAAAGTAAGAGAGGATTTGAATTTTTCAGAATTATGGCCAATCCGTGCTGCGCCGTCACCCCCAAATTTTGAGAATTAGGAATACGCCAACCTCGTTTTCACATCCCTGAGCACCGCATCGAGATTGTAAAGGATACAATCCTTGTCCTTTGGGGGAAGGGAATTAATTTCTTTGAGCCAAGGAGCATATCCTGGTCACGGAACAGATCATTCGTTCCGGCCTCAAGGTTACCGCCGCCTTGCAGAGTCTTGACTATGCCTCCCGGGCCAACGGTTTCCTAAAGGGCATCAACCACGTTCAGACCGAAGCTAATGACTGGTTTAAGCTGGGAATTCATTACGATCAACCCGATGGCACCACCATCAGTGGCTTTACCCCACAGTACAACGGTAATATCGGAGCATTGAGCTGGCAGGCAGGTACTGGCAATGAGCAAATATACCGCTACGCTTACGACTACCTCGATCGGCTCACCTCGGCGCAAATGACCGGAAATACGTACCGTACGGCGTACTCTTACGATCCAAGAGGCAACCTGCTCACCCTGGACCGCTACGATGCCAATGGGACAATGATCGATGACTTGTCCTATATTCCCTATTCTGGTACCAACCAAATCAAGAATATTTTTGATGGTGGTACCGCCGCTGGTTTCGACGAGGGAAATGCACCGATTTTTGCCGCCTATAGCTATGATGCCAACGGCAATTTATCGCAAGATCCCTTCAAGAATCTGAATATTGCTTACAACCACCTCAATCTACCCGATACGATCGTACAGCCAGGCAGTAACAATCGCATGGTTTATTTGTATGATGCAGCGGGAAATAAATTACGTAAGGAGGTCCTCAACGACAGCATTGTCTTGACTGGCCCTTTTACAGAAAACCAATACCAAGCACGATTCATCGCGACCGATGGTCAACCAACCTCTTTGGATTCAACGCTACTCATCGCACAAGACTCCATCGTTTTTAAACCTGGCTTCCATGCCCAGGCAGGTATGCGCCTTACGGCAAAAATTGATTCAACCATTGTTCCGGTGGATTCAACCGATTACATTGGAGGAGTGGAATACCGGAATGGTAGCATTCAGGCCATTTACCATCCAGTCGGTCGTGCCGTACCAAATGGAAGCAACTGGCGGCACGAATATGTCATCACCGACCACCTGGGCAATACCCGCCTGCGGTTTAGTGACCTGGATGGGAATACGCAGATTGATAGTACGGAGATACTGGATGAGATTACGTACTATCCCTTCGGTTCTCCCTGGCAGGATGCGGGATATCGCTATACATACAATGGGAAGGAGCTGGATCGAGAGTTGGGCTTGAGGTGGCACCACTATGGTAGGCGTATGTTCGATCCAGTTATAGCACGGTTTACGGGTGTCGACCCCATCAGTGATCAATTTGCCTGGGTTAGTACCTACAATTATGCAGAGAACGAACCGATTGCGAA
The DNA here is from genome assembly GCA_030148525.1 of Saprospiraceae bacterium. GTDB lineage: Bacteria > Bacteroidota > Bacteroidia > Chitinophagales > Saprospiraceae > DT-110. The sequence continues at coordinate 3,886 of JASBTH010000161.1, forward strand.
TATCGATTTGCATGGGTTACAAAAATCTAGCTTTCAAAATTGGGTTCAAAGAGGTTTAGAATGGTTGGGATTCGATTGGAACACAGTAAGTAAAGGACCTCGGAATCAGGAGCATGCTCAACAGATCACTGAAAATAGAAATAGCTGGGAGGCTTTAGGTGAAGGAGCGGGGGCTGTAGCTGAGTTGCAGTCAGTATTCATTCCTGGATTGTCTCTTGTCAATCCTAATTCGTCTGGATCAGATGTAGGGCTTGATATAGCTACTTCATTTGTACCATTAGCTAAGATAGGAAAAGCACTTAAGACAGCAAAAGTGCTAAATTTTTCGTTATCTGAAAGAAAAGTTATTGGTGAAGCATCTGAAATATTGGCATCGAAAAAATTTTCTGAAATGATTGAAAGTGGAATCGATGCAGATTTAGCTATTGGTAGTTATACAATTAATTTTCGCCCAACCTCTTCTTTTTCTGGTTTTACTAGTTATTCTAGCAATTCATTTGTTATTGGAGGAGACGCATTCAAGTTTGACAAAACGGGCGAAGAGTTAACAAAGACCATTTTACATGAATTATACAGGCTTAATCATAGTCTTTATAAGGGAGGTAGACACGTCTCGAAAGGAGATATAAGCAGAGCAGGATTCAATTCCATGCAAGAACTTTTAGAAGCTGAAACGAGAGCTGCCCAAAATTTTAGTGATGATGTCTTTAACTCAATTTTTAACAACTAGCTGGCACATGAGAAACATCAATGAGTGGGAGCAAATCTTCAACGCTTTTTTAGAGGATGATACTATATTGATTCCTTGCCCAAATTGTGAAGAATCAATTATAAAATTTACAAAAATTAACCAGGGCAATAGGCTGTTTATCCATGGATTCTGTGAAGAATGTGGATTTTCACAAGATTCTATACGGGTGGTAAGCGAACCCAAAAAGAAAAAAAGTCAGAATAATTCGTAATTCAACTTTCAAGAAATTCGCCAAGCAAAATTAGAACAAGGGAGGCAGATGGGCCAAAATGTGTATCAGAAGCTTTTTAGCTACTTGACCACTGAGAGAATGCTTAACTCGGAACACCCTAACAAAAGCAATCTTGCTAAACCGTCATGGTACATGGTATAATCAGTATCATGACGACGATTACTTTTGATAAGCTTGCCTATGTTGATGGGCTAAAATCAGGCGGATTCACAGCGGAGCAGACTAGAGTGTAAGTTTACATACTCCCAATTTTAAACCAAAAAAGCCGAATATTCTGTTGATTTGAAAGTGCCCCCTCTACAAATCCACCCGCTTAAAAATCCCATAATGACTATTATCCCCCCGCTCCTTCGCCTTGCGAAAGGCATCATTCACCGCCTCCTGCGCCTCAATGATCCGATCGGCCGAATGGGTCTTGATCTGTGACTTATTGACCAGGGCATCGGTAGCGCCGACGAAGCACGTAGATGCAAAGCCCCACACCCGGGGCGGTACATCGCTGGGAGAGTGTACCACGAAGAAGAGATCCAGCATCCGGTGCCGAAAGTCCAGTAGCATCTGCCGGAAGTAGCGATCGCGATCAATATTAGCGTCGATGTAGCCCCGGCAGTCATCGAAGATGATGAGGCCGCCCCGGAAGTGCTCAATCTCTGCCACGATCAACCAGCTCGTTACTGATCGAGTTGATCGAACATATCGTCCAGCGTATACTCTTTTTTCTGACGGGACTTTCGCCCAAAATGCGTGCTGCGCACCACCTGCCGGACCCGGCCGGTTTGCATGTCCACGCGTATTTCGACACCCCGGAAAATTACGCGCAGGACATCACCGGAATGACGCAAAGTGGCGTTCTTCAGGGCTTTATTACTTCCGAGAATAAAGGCGCCAAGGGGCCGGCGCCACTGAATTTTTCCGTTAGGACTCTTGCGAATGAGTGTCCCGTGTTTAATACAAAAGGGTTGGTTTTCCATGCTCACGGATCTTTTCAAGGGTTGTTCAATGGGATATACCGTACAATCGGTTCGGGATGGAAAACTAAAACGAGGAGGGACTAATGGCTATACCTGCACACCCGCAGAGGAGCGCAACTACAGCGACACAAATGGCACCAGAATTGGTATATGGGTTTGGAAACCAGGTGTGGCGCTTCTTGCTGTTTCAAAGTAAATAAACCAACATGGCGGGTTAGCGCTGGCCTGTCTTTAGGGATGGCTTTTTCAAGTTAACTGGTTTACCAGTTTTACTAGTTTAGCACGGTTTTGTTTCAGTTCGAGGCAACCTTTTTCATCCAGATTCAAAAACCGTCGGCTACGTTTCCAGCGGGCAAGTTTTTCCTGCCACCAGATACTTGCGTATCCCAGTCCTCCGAGTATCAAAGCGGCCGTGATAATCCGCCAGTCTCCCAGCACGATGCTCAAAATACCCCAGAGCAGATAATACACCAGGAAAGTCCCCAGAGCAGCTGCTTGTAAAACGGGGGTATGAAACTCGATCCGCTTTACTTTGGTTTCCTTTATCCACCGGGCCAGGGCCCAGGGGGGCCAGCAAAACACGTACCCCACGGCTACCAGCGGTGCGGTAACCACTAACAGGAGGCTGTTGGCCCAGGTATAACAGGATGGACCGATCATGGTGCGATCCCGTATGCCCAACTCTTTGAGCTGTCCAAAATACGGGCGGGCGACCATGAGCCACCGGGTGATTTCCTCTTCGGATACAGTCCGTATCCATTCTGCTACCGATAACTCCCGGGCCAGTGGTTGGTACCGCCTGGTGATTACCGGAAAAAATGGGTCTGGTTGATCGGACCGCACCAGGCGAAACAGATATTCGGCCAACTCCTCCCGGCCCTGATTATCCACACGGACAATGCGCTCCGCCATGTGGCTTTGCAGGGTGCGGGTTACTTCCGAAACCATGCGCATGCGATTTTCGGGGTGGGCCCGATAAATCTCCGCCACGTTTATGGGTTCGCCGAAATCGATCATGACCTTAGTGCGTGGCTGCTCGGCGTAGGTGTAATTTACCCCCACAGGCACCACGTACAATTCGTTGGTATCCGGAAAGCGTTCCATGTAGCCGTGTGCTATACGCCCCAGTCCCTTCTGGAGAGGTCGCAATTTCTTTTCGTGCCGGGTACTTCCCTCCGGAAAAATACAGATGATGCGATTGGCCCGCAGGGTTTGGTAGCAAGCCTCAAAGGTCGACAGGTTTTGGGCAACGCCGCGAAAATCAGTGTCGGACCGCCGGTAAATTGGCACCATATTGAGCGATCGCATCAGGAAACCAAAGACCGGATTTTTGAAGAAGTCACCCCGCACCAGAAAGTAGAGCGGACGCCACATAGTTACTGCCAGAATAACCGGCTCGGAAAAACCGGTGGGATGGTTTACCGCCAGGATTACGGGTTTCCCCCGGGGCACACGTTCGGCATGTGACCAATGGATCTTGCGATAATACATCCAAATGGAAAAGCGGGCGATCGGACGGATCAGGTAGTAAATGATACCGGCTCTCTTCATGAAATGTCGCGTACCTTCGTTGGTTTAGCTGGTTCAATGGTTCCCGGGAGCTTTTCTATCTTTGCGGCCATGGACGGCAAAAAGCACCTCTTGGTTGTCGGTGGCCCAACGGCCAGTGGAAAAACCAGCCTGGCCATACGGCTGGCGCGTAAATATACGACAGAAATCCTTTCTGCCGATAGTCGTCAGTTCTTTCGCGAAATGACCATTGGTACCGCACCACCATCCGAGGAGGAATTGGCTGCTGCTCCCCACCATTTTATTGGCCACCGGTCGGTCGCAGAACCCTACTCCGTAGGTGCGTACGAGCGGGATGCCCTCTCCCGTCTGGAACAGTTGTTTCAGCAACAGGATCTGGCGATTCTCTGCGGAGGCAGCGGCCTCTACATCCAGGCGGTTTGCAAGGGACTTGATGCCTTTCCGGAGGTCCCCGAGCCGGTGCGAAAAGCCGTGGAACAAGACCTTGAAACCAAGGGAATCAAGGCTTTACAGGAAGAGCTGGCCGCGAAAGATCAGGCCTATCATCAGGAAGTGGACCTCGCCAACCCCCACCGCTTGATCCGGGCCATTAGCGTCATCCGCCACACCGGGCAACCCTTTTCTTTTTTCCGTAAGGAAAACCAACCACCGCGTCCCTTTACGCCCATTTACCTGGCCCTGCAACACGACCGGCAAATCCTCTACGAGCGAATTGAGACGAGAGTCGATCAAATGGTTGCCGCCGGCCTGGAGGAGGAAGCGCGCCGTCTGTACCCCCTGCGGCACCACGTGGCCCTGCAAACCGTGGGCTATCGGGAGTGGTTCGACCATTTTGAAGGCAAGACTACCCGTGAGGAGGCCATTAAATTGATCAAGCAACACACCCGTAACTACGCCAAGCGCCAACTCACCTGGATGCGTCGCGATGGTTTCTGGAAACACTTTCGCCCCGAGGAAACCGATATTCTCCTGCCCCAATACCTGGAACGAGCCATTCCCGAATCCTGGCAGTGGTCATTTGACAAAAGTTCGGGTATCCTCTGTCTTACATCGGGCAGTGCAGAACTGGCCCAATGCCGGTTACGCTTTCGCAAAAAGGAGTTGTATGCCTCGGACTTTACCGGTCAGGCTTCCGCCAAAAAATGGGTCGTGCACGAGGCAGCGTGCCGTGCTTCGAGACTGTAGGGCTATTGTGGAGCGTGGAGTGTAGGGACTGCAGGGAACGAAGTGACGGCAGCGACCGGAGGGATGGTTGGGCTGGATGTTGGGGTTTCAATGCCTGGCTTTTTCGTTTTGCCTTATTACGCGTGGAGCGTCGAGCGTCGAGCGTCGAGCGTAGGGACTGCAGGGAACGAAGTGACGGCAGCGACCGGAGGGATGGTTGGGCTGGATGCTGGGGTTTCAATGCCTGGCTTTTTCGTTTTGCCTTATTACGCGTGGAGCGTGGAGCGTCGAGCGTCGAGCGTAGGGACTGCAGGGAACGAAGTGA
>JASBTH010000168.1 GCA_030148525.1 Saprospiraceae bacterium
GTGGGGTTGGGGATAACTTTGGCGTAGGAGCTGATAATGGCTTTGGGGTCGCGTATCAACAGCACATTATCGGTTTTGGCCAGAAATTCCTGATCCAAGGCTATGAGATGGTGCGTCATTTGTTTGAACAAAGCTACCGGACGCCGGTGCTCGGCCAGGATAACGTCCCGGATAACGGCCTCTCCGTCGGGATTCTGTGACCGGAGAATGTCCGTGGTGCCCGGATGGTTGGCCTCCGTCGTTGTGTGTGACAGGTAATGAGCGTAGAGGGGCTCGTCAAAAACGACGGTATCCGGTCTTTGGGCAAAGGAATACATGAGGGCGGTGCTTATGTTTCGCGGGCTCGACCAAAGATTAATTGCTGGCATAGACGTGGAAAAATTGGAAAAAAACACCGTAACCAGCAATGAGTTGGTTACGGTGTTTGCTTGGTGAACGAAAGCAGATTATCGGGAATACTGCTTAGCTTTCGAGGGTCAGGTCAACGATCTCGGCTTCAGGAGCTACCGTCATTACGGAATCGATACCTTTCTTCATAGAAGAATCAGACGAATAGCGCTGGCTGCTACCAACAACTTGCTTATTGGAGGAGCACAGGTTGAAATAAGGCTTACCGTCTGAAGACTCTTTGATCTCAAAATTATCCTTAGAAGCGGAGTGTTTTTTTACGGAGTCAATTCCATTTTTCGCTGAAGCCTTGCTTGCGTAGCCCTGGCTGGTGAGGATAACCTGTCCGTTTTTGGCTTTCAGGCGGAAATAAAACTTCTCTCCAGACTCACTTTTAAAAATTTCAAATTTCATTATCGTGCTTTTTGGATTAAAAATAGCTCTTCTAAAATTATAAAAAATAAAACTCTGACCAACCCGAAACCTTTTATTCCGCTATACGAATAATGAGTATGTGATGGTATCGTCGAATTCCTATGGAATTTTCGAACCATTATTCTACAGTCTAACCGGCATCAAGGGGAATTTAACTCGGAAATGAAACACGAACACGTGGTAGCACGTGCCAGTGGTTTTTCTGTTTGTTGAAACACTAAGAAACACTATGGAAACACTTCAACGACCAGTCGTTGATGCCGCTTGGTATCTCGTCGACAAAAACTCCTTTGTCCCACCCTGGTCCGGGGTGGCGACCCTTCACCGGGCTCCGGGGAAGCTACTCAATTCATTGAGCAATAACCCATTCAGTATTGGTAATCCCAGCGAACGCTTACTGGTCCCCATTCTTTTATGGATGGAATACGGAGCAACAACCGAAACCGCACCGACTCCGCCTAATCACTTACAAGCTGTCGTTCAAGGATTGATCCAGCAACAATTGGCTTGGTACCGCGATCGCGATATAGGGGAAGACGGTATGCCCTGTTTGCATTACGCTTCGGAATCGCTATTGCCCGATGCTCCTTATTGGGAAGATATGGAGGTGCAGGAGGGCCGATACTCCGTGCAGGAGCCTCTGCATTTGTCCCTGTTGGTTTGGTCTAATGAATGTCTTTTTCGTTTGGCTGGTTTGACCCGGTGCTCCATCGATGATTTACTAGAGCGCCACGAGCTGACGGTTTTCTCCATGAATGACCTTTTGTGGGATACAGAGTACGGCATCTTCCTGCCACGCGATACCTATTGTGGAGATACCGTTCTCACGGGATCCATCGGGGGCGTATTGCCGTTGATTGCCGATGTCGGCGATCAGGGACAGGCCGAGGATATGCGTGCCATCCTCGAAGCCAACTTCATCGAAGAGGGACACTATTGGGTACCCAGGGTAAGCCTGGCCACTGAAGATGATCCCGGAACTTTCCATAAGGATGCGGTAGATCCGGTCATCAACTGGTTACTTTATTACGGACTGATGCGCTACGATTTCGATGACCTGTCGATACGCCTGCGTACAGATATGGGAAATCTTATCGGGGAATACGGCTTTTACGCTCACTTCGAGCACACTCAGTCTATCCTGGGAAATCGGGGAATCGGCAACGGGCAACAACCAAAAACCGCTGCTATCCTGGTGGATATCATGGAGCGGTCCCTGCAACATCCCTGCTTTTTTGAGTAAGCCTTTCGGCAAAAAAAGCATTGGCGGGGGGCATTGGTCCTGAGGAGAAGGCTGTATATTCGCTTCTCTTCGGGACCTTTTTTTGGTGCCCGGTATGATAAATGGACCCTTCTCCGGTTTTTTTTGCGGGAAATGCCATCGCGGAAAGAAATACGACCAGCGGGAGTAGGGCTTTTAGCGAAAGCCTTTACATCAAGGCGCAGAAATTGTCAGAGAGCCAAATTGACAAGGGTATGAAACAACACTGGTGGAAAGAAGGTGTGATCTATCAGATCTATCCCCGATCCTTCATGGATAGCAATGGTGATGGTATTGGTGACTTGGGAGGTATTTTGCAAAAGCTGGATTACCTGCAAGAATTGGGTATCGATATCATCTGGTTGAGCCCTATCTATCAATCTCCCAATGACGACAACGGCTACGATATCAGTGATTACCGGTCTGTCATGGATGAATTTGGGACGATGGCAGAATTTGATGCCGTGCTGGAGGGTATCCATCAACGCGACATGAAGTTAGTCATGGATCTCGTGGTCAACCATACCTCCGACGAGCATCATTGGTTTCAGCAGGCTCGCTCTTCACCCGACAATCCCTATCGCGACTACTACATCTGGCAACCGGAGCCTCCCAACAACTGGCAATCTATGTTTGGTGGTTCCGCCTGGCAATACGATGAACAGGCCGGTGCTTATTACCTCCACCTGTTTACCAAAAAACAACCCGACCTTAATTGGGAGAATCCGCAGGTGCGAAGAGAAGTCTACGACCTGATGCGGTTCTGGTTAGATAAAGGGGTGGACGGCTTTCGGATGGATGTCATCCCTATGATATCCAAGCGGTTGTCGTGGCCCGATGCCGACTACTCCGACTTCAACAAAGTGGTGGAAGAGTTGTATTGCAATGGCCCCCGTGTGCACGAATTTCTGCAGGAGATGCACGAAGAGGTGATGGCGCACTACGATATGATGACGGTTGGGGAGGGCGTAGGCATTCCTCCGGAGAAAGCCAATCTTTACGTTGGTAAAGACCGGAACGAGCTGGATATGATCTTTCATTTTGGCCATATGTTCATAGATCACGGCCCCGGGGGGAAGTTCGATATCGTGGATGTGGATCTCAATACATTCAAAGATATCTTCACCAAATGGGACCGGGCCATTGGCAATGATGGCTGGCTCAATATTTACCTCGATAACCACGACTTTCCCCGTCTGGTATCCCGGTTTGGTAATGACGATGAATACCGGGTCGAATCCGCAAAGATGCTGGCCATACTGTTGTTATCCTTGCGGGGAACCCCCTGCCTGTACCAGGGTACGGAAATCGGGATGACCAATGTCGCTTTCCCGTCATTCGATGACTACCGGGATGTAGAGATCAAGAATAATGTAGCTATTTGGCAGAAGGAAGGCCGGAATATGGAGACCATGTTAGGGGCCGTACACGTACAGGCCCGCGATAATGTGCGTACGCCCATGCAGTGGTCTGCTGATTCCCAGGCCGGGTTTTCTACCGGTTCGCCGTGGATAAAGGTCAACCCTAATTATCAAACGATTAATGTGGAGGCCGATCGCAAGAATCCAGATTCCATATTTCATTTCTATCGCGAGATGCTTGCTTTTCGCAAAAAGCATAAAGCACTGATCTATGGATCTTATACGCAAGTGGATGGTGGCCGTAACGACCTGTACGCTTACCGACGGGAAGATGCGGATGGCAGTTATCTGATCGTGCTGAATTTTACAGACGACCCAATATCTGATCTCCCGGTGGACAATGGATACACCTGGCTGACCGGAAACTATCCGGCACCGGGTGCTGCATCGGATGCCCTGAGACCCTGGGAGGGCCGTGTTTACCGCCAGAGCTCCTAAAGAGTGCGACTAGAGTGAGTACCGAGTGAGAATATATTCCCGGTTGTACTCCTTGATGATCTTTTCCAGGTTTTTAAAGCGATATCCTTTATCTCCGATCTTGCTGGCTACCTCGGGGGCACGCTCCTTGAGTATTTTGCGCATATTCCGGCGGAAGCCCCAGCGCTTAACGGGAATAGGGTTGCGGTCGCCCCGAACGATATAATAACGTCCGGGTTGGAAATTCCGGTTGTTGATTACATTCACGGAGCCGCTCGATTGGTTGGTTATATTATAACCGGGCGATTTGTACAGGCTGATACCGGCACCACGCACGATTACTTTCATGAAAAGCCATTTGCGGGAATCGAATTGCGTCTCGTATTCCAGCATATCTTTATTTTCCTTAAAGGCAAAGCCTCTGATCAATTCCGCACGGATCATGTAAGGCGTTCCAAAATCATTGATAAACATCACAAAACTGGTCCCATTTCCTTCGATAACGTCCCCAATTCTACCGGTGAGGTGGTCGCCGCTCAGGGTCACAATATAGCCGCGTGAGTTATTTACGGCTTCTGCCTGAGCAAAAACGGATCCGGAAAACAATATGAATACTAGTAGAATGTAAAGTCTGGTCATAGGCTAAAAAGGTTTGGTGGCCAAAGACGTGGCTCGTGCTACAACACTTTATAAGTTACAAATTTTCAATAAGCCGCGCAGGGAATTGGTTCTTGAAATCCCTCAAAATCTACCACTTTGACTATTTTTTGGCGTAAGCCTTGATAAAGATTTACCAATCGGCCCAAAAAGCTTGATAAAGCAGGAACACCCACCTATACCGACAACGAATTGGTTTTGCTACGCAGTACTTCGTGCTGGGATTCCAAACCAATTCGAGTCGAGTATATACTCGCGTGAAAAGGTTTGGCAAAGGCCAAACCTTTTCAGTAGCGGTATAATTGTAGCAAACGGATGGGCTCGAGTTCAGTAGCTTACCTGGTCAGGAGAGGGGGGCACCATGACAAGAACACACTAAGAGGCTGGTTGTACTTGTGGCTGCGGAACCCGATGGCGCCAAAACATCGCCAGGGAGAAGGCTGAGACGAGGTGCCAGATACCCCACCAGGCCGCCATAATGGCCATACCGCCCAGCCCGTCGAAGAAGTTGAAGATTAGCAGTAAGGCAAGCCCGGAGTTTTGAATTCCCGTCTCAATACTAATGGTACGGGTATCGGCCAGCGAAAGCTTCATCAGCCGTCCAAACTGATAACCGACGATCAGGGCAAGTGAGTTATGGACAAACACCAGCAGAAAAACCAGGTGGATGTAGTTGACCAGATTGTCCCAGTTGCCGTAGAGAGCAAAAGCAATAAAGCTCAGGAAGATCGCCATGCTAAGCCCCTTGACGGCACCTTCAATGCGCGCCGTAAATGACGGGAAACGTGCATTGAGTACCATTCCCAGGATCAGGGGCAATACAATTAATTTTAAGATAGTGAGGATCATATCCCGGAGCGGAACGTGGATCTGACTTGCCAGTTGCCTGGTCTCCGGTAACCAGGTACCTGCTTCCGCAAAGTAAACCGGAGTAACAATTACCGCCGCCAGGGTGGATATGGTGGTCATTACAATGGATAAGGCGGTATTGGAGCCCGACAGGTGGACCGCATAATTCGATACGTTTCCTCCCGGGCAACAAGCAATCAGTACCATGCCCAGGGCCATACTTGGCGCGGGCCGAAACAAGGCAATCAGGCCAATCGTGAGTGCGGGGAGTAATATCCACTGAGATACCAATCCCAGTAGTGGACGGCGCGGCTGTCGAAAGAGTTCCTTAAAATGATCGACCCGCAGGTCGAGGGCCACCCCGAACATGAGAAAAGCCAGGCAAATATTGAGGAGGTTTAGCTGTTCCGGATTAAACCGGATAACTACTTGATCGATAGTTTCCATACGCAAGAATTAGGGGCTTGAGGTGGTAGATTTCTCTTCCTGTAATTAACAAAGAAAAAAAGTTTTTCGGTAATTGAGACCTTCCACTAAACACAGAGTGCTATTGCCTGCACTGCAAACCGAAAATCCATGACAAAGACACGATGGGGTATCCTTGGCCCCGGGAAAATTGCCCACAAAATGGCCCAGGACCTTGCTGATATAAACGATGCGGAGATCTATGCAGTGGGGTCGCGCTCCCTCGACCGGGCCCGCGCATTTGCCGACACCTACCAGATCCCGCAGGCTTTTGGCAGTTACCAGGAATTGGCAGCTTGCGACGAATTGGATGTGATCTACATCGCTACTCCCCACGATGGTCACTATGAGAATACCCTAATGTGCCTGGGCAACAAAAAGGCGGTTTTGTGCGAAAAACCGCTGGCCATCAACGGGCGCCAGGTCATTCAGATGGTCGAAGAATCCCGGCAGCAGCAGGTCTTTTTAATGGAGGCCATCTGGACTCGCTTTCTTCCCCAAACTCACTACCTGCTGGATGTCATCCGGCAGGGCATGATCGGAGAGGTCCATTCCGTTAAGGCTGATTTTGGGTTCCCGGCCCCCTACGACCCCGAGGGGCGTTTGTTCAATCCCGATCTGGGAGGCGGAGCACTTCTGGACATCGGGATATATCCGCTCTTCCTGAGCTTACTGATCCTGGGGAAACCCTCCGGTATCAAGGCCAGTGCGGTAATGGCACCGACCGGAGTAGATATTGAGCACGGGGTCCTGTTAAACTACGGGACAAACGCTTGTGCTCACCTCCACGCTACCCTGCGCAACCAGACCCGCTCGGAGGCTTTCATCTACGGTACGGAAGGGTACATCCAGATCCATACCCGCTGGCACGAGCCTCCGGGTACCGTTACTTTGGTTCGCCGGAATGAACGCCCCGTGGTAAAAGACTTTCCCGATTCCTCCAATGGCTATCGCCACGAAGCGCTGGAAGTGATGGACTGCCTGCAACGAGGTAAGATTGAAAGTGACCAGTTGCCGCACCAGTTCAGTCGTGACCTGATGGAATTGCTGGATGCCGTGCGGGTTCGTATGGGACTGGTATATCCGCAAGACCAGGGGTGAAAATCCTGCACAACTTAACACTGGCTTTATATGCGGTACTATCGGAAGTGGTATTTTTGTGCAAAACAACGCTATTCCTATGTACCGATTCATTTTTATTCTTTTTGGCGTAAGCCTGTTGGGTGCCTGTAATTCTGAAAAAGAAGACACGGCTGATCAGGGAACGGACACTGCCGACATGACGCCGGCACTCTTCGTAGGTCAGGAACTACCTACTGACCAAACCCTTACCACGATTGCTATTGGCTCATGTAACCGCCAGGATGCCCCCCAGGAAATGTGGCCCTTCATCCAGGCTCAGGATCCCGATCTATGGATATGGCTGGGCGATAATATCTACGGCGATTCGGAAGATATGCAGGTCATGGAGGATAAGTACCGGATGCAAAAATTCGGGGATGCCTACACTGCTTTTCGCGAAGAGGTTCCCGTGATCGGTATATGGGACGATCACGATTTCGGAGTTAACGACGGGGGTAAGGAATACCCAAAAAAGGATGCATCCAAAGCACTGATGATGGACTTTTTGGATGTGCCCGATGATGCCGACGTACGCCAGCGGCCGGGGACCTACCAGAGTTACTTGTTTGGGTACAATGATCAGCAGGTGAAGGTCATTCTGTTAGATACCCGCTATTTTCGGGACAGTTTGAAGCGAGCCACCGACGGCAAACGGCGGTACGTGCCCCGCGAGGATGGGGATATGCTGGGCGAGGCACAGTGGACCTGGCTGGAGGAACAGCTCACCAACAGCGAGGCGGAGATTCATATTATTGCCAGCAGTATTCAGGTTCTTGCCGAAGAGCACGGCTACGAGAAATGGGCCAACCTGCCCCGTTCACGTCAGCGGTTATTTGATTTGCTGGAACGCACAAAACCTTCCCGGCCCATCTTGCTGAGTGGGGACCGGCACATTTCGGAGCTGGCCCGGATCGACCTGGAGGGACTGGATTATCCCTTGTTTGAACTCACCTCAAGCGGGATGACGCATACTTGGGGAACAGTAGGAGAGGAGCCCAATAAATATCGCCAGGGAAACATCATCGCCAAATTGGCCTACGGCCTGATCCGTATCGATTGGAGTGGCCCCGAACCTAAGATCCAGTTGGAGGTGAATGGACTGAATAATGAGAATTATCTGGATATAGATCTGCCGCTGTAAATCGTGTTTTGGGAAATGACCCTCTGCCGGTCACGGATATTGTATTTAGCAAGTTATTTGGTGATTTTGCCTTTCGGCAAATAAAGACAGGCCGGGAAAGTGCTCGGCTTGTCTTTATTTGTTTTTGGCGCATTTCAATCCAGACCTTAATCCGCAATACCCAGGTCGTCAGAGTCTTTCATATCGTACTTTTTCAAAAAGTTATTAAACTTTTAGTGGATACTTCCGGTTTTTAATTTGGAAGGATTTATCTATTGCCGTATTTTCCATCCCACCGTACGGCGCTTAACAGGACACTATTATTGACTTTCTTTCCATCCCTAACCAATCCCCGGATTGCTTGTGAATAGCTTTCCGGAAACCATTTGGCCGAGGTAATACCCAGTAACACACTTACTTACCGCCATCAGGCCACCTAGACAAGACCAATCAACGAACAAACGGATATGCAGAGCGTATGCACGGCCGCTGTGTGTCCAGAAAAAAGAATATATGGGGACGACAAACCGCGGACTCTATTGTGAGTCACTCGAAAAAGATGCCTGTGGGACAGGCCTGATTGCCAATCTGGACGGAAAAAAATCACACGTATTAGTGGAGAATGCCCTGCGCATGCTGACGAACATGGAGCATCGAGGTGCCTGTGGTTGTGAACCAAATACGGGCGATGGTGCCGGTATTTTGATTCAAACACCACATACCTTTTTCCAAAAAAAATGCCGGGAACTTGGTTTTGAATTACCCGAGTTCGGGAAGTACGGAGTCGGCATGGTGTTTTTTCCGGCCGAGCGCTCACTGCGCAACCAATGCCGCGTACTGTTCGATGATTATATTGATGAATGTGGTTTTGAGTTATTGGGGTATCGCAAGGTGCCAACTGATCACGAATCCCTGGGTGACTCAGCAGTAGCTGTAGAGCCGCGGATCGAACAGGTATTCGTGGAGCCTAAGCAACCCATGGAGCCCATCG
>JASBTH010000169.1 GCA_030148525.1 Saprospiraceae bacterium
GATATTGCGGTTTGATTCGCCAACGTCCAATGTGATCTGATCATTCCCGGCAATGGGCGCTGTCTCCTGGGTGACAGTGACCGTATCCGCACTGTAGTTAGGGCAATCGTCGTACGACAAGGTCCACACAAAGCGGTTCTCACCTACTTCAAGACCACTCACTCCGGTATTCGCATCACTGGGCACATCAATGGCATCATCATCCAGGCTGGTCCATCGTCCCGTAGCTTCGGCCGGTGCCGAAGCGAACAGCATCCCATCAACGGTACAAGAGGTTTGATCATCTCCGGCATCGGCATCGACCAGTCGGGGATCGCGTTCGACCACCACCGTAGAGGTAGCGGTACATCCATTATTGGTGTTTTCCACCTCTAATTGGTATTCGCCAACTGCATCCACCGTCGGGCTAAGGGCTCCTTCGTTCGAGATGAGGCCATTACCACTGAGTACGGTCCAATTGTACGCAAAGATCGTTCCCTGGCTGGAGCCAGATCCATCCAGCGGTACCTGGGTGCCGGGACAGGTTAACAACTGCGTTCCGCCGGCATCGGCCGTAGGTGCTACCCGGTCCTCCAGCACGCTGACGATCAGCGTATTTTCACAGCCTGTTGCCAGGTTGGTCATCAGCAATTGGTAACTACCACCTGCTGTGACCGAAGCCATATACGGGTTGTTGCTCACCTGTGGTGCGGGTTGACCGTCTACCGATGTCCATTGCAAATCGAAATTGCCTTCCTGGTCAGACCCACTGGCATCCAGTTGGATGGAAGGCATTTCGCAAGTCAGGGTAGCTGGCTCGGCAATCGAAATAGCCGGCGGTGTTGTTTGCTCTTCGACCGTAACGGTATCAACGGAGAAACAGCCATTAACGGTATCACGCACCGTCAGCACGTACTGGTCGGCCGCAATTGCGACTGGCTGTAGTTCATTGGCGGGCATGGGGTTGAGTCCATTATTTACGGCTTCCCACTGGTAGGTGACATCCGTACCGGTCCCCGAGCCTAAGCCATTCAGCACCACGGAGTCTACCGTACAGGTGATCGCCATATCCGCGCCGGCATCAGCAGCGGGAGCCAGGGTATCGGCAAGCACCTCAACCGGGCGAGTAGAGGTACATCCGGTGTTGGTGTCCGTGAGCTGAACCTCGTAAAGTCCCGCCCTCGAAACAGTTGGTATCAGTTGATCAGCTCCACTGACGATCTCCCCGGTGCTACCTGCAGGAACACGCCACTGGATATCATAGGCTCCATCGGCAGGAACGAGTTCCCCTTCGATGGTCGTATTGGATTCGGTACAAGTGATGGTCGGCAGATCAGGTACGCGAAGGAGTGGGCCGGAAGTCGCATCAACGACCACTACGGTATCCGTATTGACACAACCACTGGTCAGATCCTCTACCTGCAGCTCGTACATTCCCCCCACCATGACAGTCACACTAAAGGTGTCGATAGCAACGGTTTGGTCGTTCAGCAACCAGGTGTAGCGCAAACTGTCCGGGGCAAATACCCCCGTTCCCGTCAAGGTCAGGCTACTATCAACGCAGGTCAGAGTGCCACCAATTCCCGCATCGACGGCAGGACGAACAATGTTATTCACTACTACAGCGGTATCGGAGGCGGTACATCCACTCAGGTTATTAGTAACCGAGAGCAGGAAAGTACCTGCCTGTACCACGGTTGGCTGCAACATGGAGTCGGTCCCTTCCGCCAGCATCCCCGTATCGAGGGCCGTCCAGGCAAAGTCAAAGTCATTGGTATTTCCAACCGAAGCCTGCAACACAATAGTTTCGTTGTCGCAATCAAGCGCCCGCATGCCACCGGCATCTACTGATGGGAAATCGGCACTGGGTACTACCTGAACGGTATCGTAGGATTGACAGCCATTCTCAATATCAGTCACTTCAAGGATGTAGTTCCCGATGGAATCTACCTGTACAAAGACGTCATCGCCCAATTGCGTACCGCCTTCGTCGAACCAGGCGTAGGTCACGTCCTGAAGATTCTCCGAGAGGGAACCGTCTAACTGGACCGTCGTACTATCACAACCCAACTCCAGGTTTTCCCCGGCATTAGCGTTGGGGAAAACAGCTGCATTTCGAACCACCACTGTGTCGAGCGAGCTACACTGAGTGCTCGTGTCAATGACTTCCAGTACGAAGGTACCCGCGGCCTGAATTTCGGGGTTCAAGGTGGTCTCTTCACCGGGAGTAATAAGGCCACCGTTGAATTCGGTCCATTCGTAGCGTACTCCTTCGGTTTCGGAGCCAGTACCATCCAAACGGAACGAATCTCCCGAACAGTCAAAGGTAAAATCTTCACCGGCATTAGCAGTAGGCGTTGGTGGAGCCAGTACCTCCATCGTATCGATGGCCGAACAGCCGGAGCTGCGGTTAATTACTTCAAGGATGTACAGACCGGGGGCCTGAACGGGTACAGATCGCCGATCCGTAGCGCCCGCCAGAATTCCCCCAACGGTGCTCCATTCGTAGCGAAAATCCTCCCCTTCCGAACCGGTTCCCGAAATAATAAAGGCCGGGCCGCTGCAATCAAAAACCTTGTCTTCTCCGGCATTTGCTTGTGGCAAATTGTCGGTGAGCGGGATCATAAAGGTATCCCGTACAATGACCGGCGGAATGGTATTAGTGAAAACCGAAACGGCTACCTCGCCTTCCCGCAAGTTAATTGCTTGCTCGCCAAATTGCTGAGGTGTGGAATTCCAGTTGAAGAAAATCGTTTGCGGGTTGGCATCGGGATCGTAATCCTGAACCATCAGTTCGATAGAACCATCGCGTCCATCCGGACAGCTTACCGGAGAAATATTTGCTCCCAGTATGATAATGGTGTCGCGTATACAGACTCCACCACTTAAGGGGAAAATACTACCGGCCCCATTTACGGTGGTCACTGCCGGTACCGGATCAAATTCAATATTGATATCCACACAGGTATCGGATGGGCCAACCACCGCGTAGCAAACATTAAAGATGGATGTACTATCCGGTAGTGTTACGCCGGCAGGTGATCCTTCCCAATCAAATTCGATCAGACCAACATCCGCTGAGGTTGTCCCCAGACTCACGCCTTCTTCCAGATCAAGTGGATTATCCCCCAATTGTATTTCCTGGAATTCCAGCAAGGATGGAGCCCAATTCACGGTGAACTGAGCGCTGGTTATATCTTCAAACCCGCGAACTCCGAAGGGCAGGCAGATCGTATCACCCTGATAGGAGTTGCGCTGATCGATCACCAGGAAGAAACCTTCCGGGTTCAGCACACAGATTTCTCCTTCGGTCGGAATAACGTTGACGTTGTTGCCATTGGATTCGGCAGTGATGGCCTCGGCTTCCAGGATACCCACCATACTGATCTCACTGCAGTTTTCCTGTACCCCCAGCTCGCCCGGAGGTGTGCCAGTAACCCGGAAGCACATAGTGAACAAAACAGACCCCTCCGGCAGTGTTTGCGGGGTGCCATTACCATTCCAATCGAATTGAATGCCACCCGACGTAGCAAAAGAAGTGTTTATGTCGGAAATATCGAATAAAGGATTAACATTCTGCACGTTAGTGAATTCCATGTCGGAGGGTTCCCATCCCAGCGGGAACTGCAAGCTGAGAACGTCCACGAAGTTACCGACGGTCACATCCAGGCAGACAATATCGCCCGGTGTACCCCGGTTTTCGCCAATACCTATCCGCACGCTTTCGGGCTGGTTGACCTCGACGGCACAGTTGGAAGGGAAAACGCCCAGGTTCCGGGCACTATTGATGAGGGTAACCCGATCGGAAGCGGTATTAATCCGAACCGGAGAATCCCCTCCGAGACCGACTACGTTAAAGCAGATTACGTACAGTTGGTCCCCCGCAGAGAAATCGGCGGCAAAGGCCGGACTATTGGCTCGCCAATCGAGGCCCAGAATACCATTTCGTATGTTGGTCTGATCGAAATCGTCCTGATTAAGACCAGGTATTAATCCGTTGTTGAGATCGCGAATCTCGGAGAATTCCAAAATATTGGGGTTCCATTCCATGAGGTAGCGGATCTCGTCCACATCGGCCAGGTCGGCGTTCGCCCGGAATACCACGCACACCTCGTCGTTGAGGCTGACCGGGTCCCCACAATCAATACCAACCTGAAGGCCTTCCGGTTCACATTCACCGGTCTCTACCAGTCCGGGTTCGAAGGTTACCGGGATGGTGACCGTATCATTGAGGGCATTGAACGCCTCGACGCGGGTCGGATTGTCGTTGAACTCAAAATCAGTACTCTGTTCACAATCGCCGACCACCCGGAAACACACCTGAAAGATGGACGTTCCGTCGGGTATAGATTCCCCTAAATTATTGGGATCAAGGTATGTCCAGGAAACCGTCAGTCGTCCCGGTCCGATATTCGGATTGTCGGGGGTACCGAAGTCGCTTTTATTTAGGTTACGGAGATTTTCGGTAGGAATAACATCTTCGAATTGCAGGATAGCGGGATCCCAATTCATCGAATACTGCATACCGATCAATTCGTCAAACCCATCGACGGTGACATCCACGCAGACTAATTCTCCGGGGTTGCCGGAGGTGGAGCTAGCCTGCAGATTGAGGGGGCGAACACAGGTGGACACGACTCCTGGTCCAAGGCGCAGACCAATATTTTGCGTACATACCCCGAGACGTTTCACATCAATTGGAGTTGGATCCTCCGTAAAATCAGCGTCGTTAATAATTTCGACATTGGTAGTTGCTCCGTAGGAGCTAATAGCCCGAAAGCATATCTGGAAAATAACCACACTATCCGAAAGGGTAACTGCGGACTCAGCAGTTTCACAATCATCAAACTCCCAATTCAATAGCAAGAGGCCTTCGTCCACACGTGAATCATCAAAATCATCGGCCGTCAGGCGACCGAGATTCAGACCGTCGACACGCACAAATTCGATGATCCCGGGATCCCATTTTACGGGAAATTTTACCGAGGTGAGGTCGGTGAAGTCCTCTACGGTTACATCAATGCAGAACTCCTCATTGGTGCAGGGATCTGCGGATGAGAAGGAAAATTTAGGACCACCGGCACCAAACTGGCCGAAGGCCGCCCCGATAGTGGTTAGTACGAACGTAAGAAGGAGTACTATCTTTTTCATGAAGCTATCAGATTTGGGATATCTTGTAGTTATCGTCATGGGTAAAACCGAAGTCAGGCCGTGGATAGTATTTGAACCTAAGGTTCAGCTTGGCGTATCCCCTACCCGACTGACAAGCGGTACGGTTTAGTTAAAAAAGGAGAAGGCTACGTTTAATTCGTGGGTGCTGCCCGCCGAGGGCCCGAACGAACTGAACGAATAGTCATATCCGTAGCCGAGGCGTACGAAATTGTCAAACCCGACATTTTCGCCCAGTACAAATCCGGTTTCCAGGTGTACCGTTCCGGCGGTTGAACCACCCGCACCGATCCACAGTGCAACGGGTAATTGATAGCGCAGGTTAACATCGACGTTGGTCGGTGCATTCTCCACGTATTTCACCCAAACCGAGGGTTCCAGGAAACTGCCATTATCGAAGAATTTGTAGAACCCGAGTAGTCCATAATAGTGACGTACTCGCTGGGTGGTAAAATCGTTTTGATCGTCTTTGAAGGTCAGGTCCAGGCCAAGCACCTGCGGCACTGAAATCCCGCCGTAGATATAGTTGTCGACAAATCGACCGCCAATAGCTTTGTAAAAGAAAACCCCAACACCTACATCGGGATTCATTTGGCTCTGATCCACCGAGCCGATCAAATCGCCTTCATCGCGCAGATCGAGCTCAGAAGCGCGGACACGGTATTGCACAAACCCCGCACTAAGCCCCACGGAGAAGCCTCCGTATTCGGGATCATCCGTGACGATACCGGCAATTCGTCCGTAGAAGCCGGTGAATCCGGTTGGTCCCGTCTGGTCGTTGATAATATGGCCACCGGCCTGTAAAGCTACCCCACTCATGCCCGTTGCCAGGTAAGTTCCCCGCACAGTTTGGGTGGTCGGTGCATTATCCAGTCCGACCCATTGGGCCCGGTAAGACGCTCCGAAAGAGATGTTTTGGCCATAAGCCAGAAAATCAGACTCCACGGCGGCCGGATTGATGAGGGTGGTATTTTCCCGATACTGCGTAAACAGAGATAATTGTTGAGCAGTAAGGCCCGTTGCTGCCAGCAACAGATAAAAGAGAAGGGTAAACCTATTCATGGGACTCTTTTTAAGGATGCGCAAGGTTCTACAATTTAGTGATCGATTCGATACCACTCATGGACACACGGACCGAGATCCACGTCACCGAACGGTACCCAAACTTTCTTATTCTGTCCCAATATCAGGGCCAGACACAGTTGCCAAAGCGCTGGTTGGTTTGTATTTCATTCAATGCCCGGTATGATTGAACAGATTACAACCAGCACTCTTGAGCGCGAAAATATATGATTTTCACTTATTTCTGAGCACTTTAACACCTCTCGGTCGGGGGATATGCATCCGACAAGCCTGGAGGAAGAGCCCATTTAAGGACCACAAAGTTAGTAGAATAGCCCAGGAATCGGAGTACTATATGAATGCCTATTTCCCCTAATTTATTTTAAGGCAGGTGAACTATTTGCGGTAGTGGCTTTCGCCAAAAAAACGTACCTCTCGATCACGCACCCTGAAACATCCGTTCGTGTGGGTACGATTGGCAGGTTCTTTTTCTATACAAAACCCCTGGTTCAGAAAGGCCTCACAGGTATATCGTGATGGTTTCCCGAGTCAGAAGACAGGTTTCATTCCCAAAAAACAGGATTCGGCCTGGTTCACGCACTAACAAAAGACGAATTTAGGGCTCCCTTTGGTATGCCGCGAGCACCAAATGAGTCTGCGGACGCGGGAAGCGTGTAACAGGGTTATTACGTCTACGGAAAGGTTAGTCGTCGGCGAGAAAATACATTTGCAATACCGCGAAGTCCATAATTGTTGGTTGGCCACCGAGCAATGGCTGTGATTCCGGATAGTCACCATCACTACCATATCGGGTCCAAACCAACGCACAGCAGCTTATTGGCCGGGAGTAATTAGGAGCGCATGGCATCCACGGGATCCATAGCGGAAGCCCGCAGAGCGGGGATCATACCCGACAAGACGCCGATAAATATGGACAAACCAATACCCCAGAAAATATTCGCAACCGATAAGTACATATCGAAGTTTATTACCTCCGACAGGATCATCAGGATAAGGGCGATAAATACCAGGCCCACCAGTCCCCCGATAATACACAGTATGACAGCTTCAATAAGGAATTCGGCCAGGATAATCCATTGCTTTGCTCCCAGGGCCTTTTTAACGCCGATGATGCGTGTGCGCTCTTTAACCGATACAAACATAATGTTGGCGACACTGAACATCCCGACAAAGATGGCAAAGCCACCGATGACCATACCCACCAGATTGAGCACATTGAAAAAACCATCGAGGAGATTGGAAAGGATGGACATTTGGTTGATGGCAAAGTTACTTTCTTCGGTGGGCTGCAGCCGGCGATGCGAACGCAGGGCTCCCGTGACTTCCGCCTTAACCTCTTCGATGGGAATTCCCTCGCGGCCTTTGATCATCAGCGAGCCACTCCCAAAGAGGGAATTTTGCTTGAGGTTGGCAATTTTTTTGGCAAAATTGTAAGGCACGAAAAGGGCTTCATCCACATTATTGATATTGATAATACTATCGCCAGATTTTTCAAATACACCTACTACTTCCATCTTGCGGCCATTGACCTTTACGATCTTTCCGATCGGGTCGACCTGGCCAAAAAGCTCCTCCGCCACTACCGAGCCGATAACCACTTTATTCGAGCCGTAGCGGTATTCGGAGGATGAGAAAAACCGACCTTTTTCCACCTCCATACTCAAGACGGGGACTATTTCTTCGGTGCCCGTAAAGAGATAAGGGCCACTTACCGAGTTGTTACGCCATTTTACCGTACGCGAACCAATTCCAACCTGGAAGGCCACCATTTCGGCAGTGCGCAGGCGTTCATCCATGGCCTCGTAGTCCTCAAAATCGATATTCGGGCGGCGCATGATCTTAAAGTAATTGGCACCGGGATCTTCGGTCCAGGAGAATTTATCGATGAATAGCACATCGTTACCCAGTTTCTCAACGCTGGAACGGACGTTGTCCTCCAGGGAATCTACGGCTGAGAGCACCCCGATAATGCAGAAGATACCGATGGTGATACCCAGCAAAGAAAGGAAACTGCGCAGTTTGTTACCGACCAGTTGCTGAATGGCCTGTATTATGCTTTCCCGAACAATTTTGAAGATGTTATTCATAGCTACTCGTATCCAGTTAATGCCAACACTTTGGTAAGTCACAAGGTTACAATAAGGAGGCGACTCATTTTCCCTGCCGGCGCTCAAGGTACGGTTAAGTCGTCGGGCAGAATAAAGGATTCGATCAAAAAGCCTATTTCTTCGGCCAATGATCATGCTATGTGGTTTGGGCTTTGCCCAAACTTTCCACGCGGGTAGATACGCAACTCGCAGTGGCCAGGAGTCCTGGCACGAAGTACTGTGTAGCAAAACCACTTCGTAGTCGGTATATATGCTGAACAGCCGGAAACACGGGGAAAATAGTCCTTATTTGTTATCTTTGCCTCCTACTTGAAAATCAAACTACAGAATGAGAACCAAACTCTCGCAATTTGCCTTCGAATTACCCAAGAAATTAATCGCAAAATACCCCACCGATAATCGCGACGAATCCCGTTTGATGGTAGTACATCGCGACACTGGCGAGATCGAGCATAAAGTTTTCAAGGATGTTATAGACTACTTCGACGAAGAAGACGTCTTCATTTTTAACAACACCAAGGTCTTTCCAGCCCGTTTGTACGGACGGAAGGAAAAGACAGGAGCTCGTATCGAAGTATTCTT
>JASBTH010000176.1 GCA_030148525.1 Saprospiraceae bacterium
CAGATACCCTTGGCCTGCAGGGCATACTTATCGTCGATGGTGGTGGATTCCACGTACATGGGTAAATCCACATCGTTGATCTTCATGTAGGAGTTTTCGGCCTGGCTCTCGATATGGGCCAGACCCAGTGAATCGCGCAGGGCCTTCAGGTGCTCGCGCGTGAGTTGTTCCCGGC
Organism: Saprospiraceae bacterium; assembly: GCA_030148525.1. Taxonomy (GTDB): domain Bacteria; phylum Bacteroidota; class Bacteroidia; order Chitinophagales; family Saprospiraceae; genus DT-110. The sequence goes on from JASBTH010000176.1 coordinate 176, forward strand.
TGGTGTAGGGCTCTTTGTACAGCAACAGGTTACTACTGAGGTTAGCGGTTTCTTTGCGCAACCACATGATATTGGGCTCATCAATGGCTGCGTAGTATTCGCCGGGAATTTTCAGGTCGATATCGATATTATTCCGCACGGCCGTTTCCAGTTTCTGATCGCGACTATCGAGGTAAACGGTGGCTTCAAGTTTGCGGTAGTCGTGCTGGCGGATGCGTTTCAGGACGGCTGGAAAATTGCGCCGCAACCGATCAATCAGGTCCTGCTGGTTGCGACCGAACAGGTAGATAATCAATTGTCCACGGGCCCATTTGTCCTTGATAGCCATTACGCTTACTTTGTCCGATTGCATTGCCTGGTTGATACGGTCGGCGGGTACGTGATCGCGCAGTAACTTGGTTGTCGGTGAATTGGCGTCGGCCAGGTTTGCCACGATCATGTAGGTCCGCAGCTCTTTACGCAATTTATCAGCTTGCAGTTCCGAGGGCGTAAAGTGCTTCAGGTCGAGAATAGGCTCGGGTTGTGGCAGGATGGGATAGGCCGATGCGTAGTAATAATCGATGGTATCGCCAATATTACTTTCCCACATGTCCTGATCAGTAATAATGGTAAGTTCATTCATTTTACCGAAAGCCGAGGGCACTGATTTCATGCTGTTGGCTACTTGTTCGGCCTGCTCGCTACAGGCGGCCATCAGGGCCACAAGGCAGAGCAGTAATATGCTTCGTTTAATACTCATATGTACGTTCTTGATCCTTATATAAAGATAACGCTTACGCTAAAAGGTCGTTCGACTAAAGGCATTTCTTTCCGGTAAGATGCCTTCACTCACTATTTTGGTGCGCTTCGGTGCGTTAAGAAACCACTAAAGCCGGCAGACAGGGTCGGCCGGCTTTAGGTAGTTCAGTTTATTATACCGCTTCCGAAAAGGTTTGGATACCCAGCGCGAAATACTGAGTAGGAGAACCCTTTGTTGTCGGTATATCTCTGGCTTTCGCCAAAAAGAGCCCGGCCCGGTGCCGGTACAGTATCTTAGAATAAGCCCTGAATGACGTGTTCTTCGGTAATTCCTTCGGCCTCAGCTTTATAATTACGTACGATCCGGTGGCGCAGTACGTAATTGGCTATAGCTTGTACATCTTCGCGATCGGGAGAATATTTACCATTGATAGCTGCGTGGCACTTGGCCCCCAATACCAGGTATTGGGAAGCACGGGGACCGGCACCCCAGCTGATGTATTCATTAACCTGATCGGTAGCGCGTTCGGTATTCGGGCGTGTTTTGGTGGCCAGAGAAACTGCGTACTCCAGTACGTTATCGGCAATGGGAATCTTGCGGATAAGTTGCTGGAAGGCCAGTATCTGTTCACCGGTAACGACGTGTTTCAGGTCGAATTTTTGGATGGTAGTGGTGCCCTTCACGATATCAATCTCCTCAGCGTAGCTCGGGTAGTCCAAAGGAATATTGAACATGAAGCGGTCGAGCTGAGCTTCCGGCAGCGGATACGTACCTTCCTGCTCGATGGGGTTCTGAGTAGCGAGTACAAAGAATGGTTTGGGTAGCATGTGGCGCACCCCGGCTACCGTAACGCTTTTTTCCTGAATGGCCTCCAGCAAGGCGGCCTGAGTCTTGGGAGGTGTACGGTTGATCTCATCGGCCAGAACGATATTGGAGAAGAGCGGACCGGGGTTAAATTTAAAATGACGATCCTCGCCCAGTATCTCCGAACCCATAATATCCGAGGGCATCAGGTCAGGCGTAAACTGGATGCGTTTAAAGTCCAGATCCATCACCTCGGCAATGGTACTCACGAGCAGGGTTTTGGCCAGACCCGGTACACCGACCAGCAGGCTGTGTCCATTACTGAACAGGGAAATGATCACGGACTTAACGACTTCATCTTGGCCAACGATCACTTTGCCAATTTCATCACGTAAGTCTTTATAGGATTGGGAGAGCGCGTCAACAGCTTCTACATCAGATTTGAATTCAGTCTGGGCCATTCAGATTTGTTTTAGTTTTTGCGTACACTAAAGTAAGGAACGTGTCCTACTTCTAACGGGATTATGTGGTCAAAACAGACCAAATACGCCATAATGATGATAAAAGGTCGCCTCAGAGGCAGTTGAATGAGTATAACGCCCCTTGGAAGGCCTTTGTTTCACAGTATTTCTTGACTAAAGAGACTATCCCCATAATCCCTCAGTCTCTTTTTTACTGAAGTCTCTCAGGTCCCTTCTATGTCTAACCTCACACCTCACACCTCATACCTCATACCTCATACCTCTATAGAGGGCATTTCCACAACATGTCTGAAATAGGATACGATTTGGG